>NZ_JBIVFO010000006.1:0-70657 GCF_044748225.1 Streptomyces sp. NPDC090021
GCCGGTACGGGTCGGAGGCCTCCGGCAGTCGCCCGCCCGTCACCTGGGTCAGCGCGTCGGCCCCCTCACGCAGCCGCAGCCGCAGCCGACCGGCCGTCCGGCCGGGCTCGTAGGAGATCCCCGCGAGCGCGCGCAACGGTACGACCACCTCGCCCAGGGTCTGCCGCAGCAGCCCCACCCCCTTGTCGCGGCCGGGCACGATGCGCACCGCGTCGCCGTCGAACGTCCAGGTTCCGTCCTTCTGGATGATTTCCGCCATTCGATGATTCTCCCACCGTGCACGGCGGGCCAGTTGGCCTATACCTGGGATATGAGAGTCCTGCGACGCGCGCTCGGCACCCTCCTCGTCCTCGGTGCCGTCTCCTGCACCGCCGTCCACGGCGACGACGCGAGCGCCGGTGACGACCCGCCCACGGCGCTCACCCCCTTCGAACGGCTCCTGCCGGCGCCGGTCTCCGCGCACGCCTCCGGTCCCGGCTATTCCTTCGGGCCGGGCACGGTCGTCCGTACGGGGCCGGGCGCGGGCGAGGAGGTCCGCCGGGTGGGCGAGCTCCTCGCGGAGCAGCTGCGCGGCCCGAGCGGGCTGCCGCTGCCGGTGATCGGCGGGGCGAGGGGGGACGGGATCCGGCTCAGGATCGACCCTGCGGCCGACGGGGTCGGGGAGGAGGGGTACCGGCTGGTGTCCGGGCCGAGCGGGGTCGACCTCGTCGCACGAACCCCGGCAGGGCTGTTCCGCGCGGGCCAGACCCTGCGTCAGCTGGTGCCCGTGGCGGGGCCCGGGACGGTGCCGGGCGGCACGGTCACCGACCGGCCGCGCTTCGCCCACCGGGGGGCCATGGTCGACATCGCCCGGCACTTCTTCACCCTGGAACAGGTGAAGCGGTACGTGGACCAGCTCGCCCAGTACAAGATCAACACGCTGCACGTGCACCTCACCGACGACCAGGGGTGGCGCCTGGCGATCGACTCCTGGCCGCGGCTCGCCGAGTACGGGGGCGCCGGCGAGGTCGGCGGCGGGCCGGGCGGCCACTGGACCAAGGACGAATACCGCGAGCTGGTCGCGTACGCGGGCGAGCGGTACGTGGACGTGGTCCCGGAGATCGACATGCCGGGCCACACCAACGCGGCGCTCGCCTCCTACGCCGAGCTGAACTGCGACGGGAAGGCGCCGCCCCGGTACACCGGGACCAAGGTCGGCTTCAGTTCGCTGTGCGTGGCGAAGGAGCGGACGTACGAGTTCGTCGACGACGTGCTCGGGGAGCTGGCGGAGCTGACGCCCGGCCGCTACCTGCACCTCGGCGGCGACGAGGCGCACGCGACGCCCGCGGCGGACTACGCGGCCTTCATGGACCGGGCCCAGGAGGCGGTGGCCCGCCACGGCAAGACGGTGGTGGCCTGGCACCAGCTGGCATCGGCGCGGCCGGCGGCCGGCGCGGTGCTCCAGTACTGGGGCCACGACAGGACCCCGGCTGCGGACCGGTCGGCCGTGGCGGCGGCGGCGAAGGCCGGACACCGGCTGATCCTGTCGCCGGCGGACCGGGTGTACCTGGACATGAAGTACGAGGCGGCGACGAAGCCGGGGCTGTCATGGGCCGGCTACGTCCCGGTCGCGCGGTCGTACTCCTGGGACCCGGGGGCCTACCTGGCCGGGGTGCCCGAGTCGGCGGTGCTCGGGGTGGAGGCCCCGCTGTGGACGGAGAACGTCGCGACGCGGGCCGAGTGGGAGCAGATGGCGTTCCCGCGGGTGCTGGGCCTGGCGGAGCTGGGCTGGTCCCCGCAGGCCGCCCTCGACTGGACGGCGTACAGCCGCCGCCTCGCGGCGCAGGCGCCCCGCCTGGACGCCCAGGGCATCGGCTACCACCGCGCCCCGGACGTCCCGTGGGCGCGCTGACCGGCCGGCCCGGCACACCGGGGGCCGCCGGCTGTCAGAACTGCTGCTGCTCCGCGTCGGGCGGCAGGAGACAGGGGGTGTCCACCGACAGGTTCCACACGTCGTCGCCGACATCGCCCGCGGACACGTACTGCTTGTCTTTCGGGTGGCTGGCCTGGAGCCCGTAGGCACCGCGCTCCTGGCCCGGGCCCTCCTGGTAGCCCACGATCTCGAAGCCCTGCTTGGCGAGTTCGTCCTTCAGCGCTCTCGTGGCCTCGACGTACCGGTCCCTGGGGAGCTTGGTCCGGGCGTTGAACATCAGCATGAAGCGGCCGTCGTCGGCGGTCTCGCCGTTCTTGCCGGTGCAGTTGTGGAAGTTCGCCTCGGGAGTACCCGCGATGATCTCGGACTTCGTGGTGCGGGCCATGGATTCGACCCAGTGCTGCGCCCAGGCCTGTGCCTTGTCCCTGCTCATACGGGGGAGCGGGTCGTTGGCCCCGTTGTCGGACATGCAGCCTCCAAGCAGCAGTGTGACGGCGAGGGTGAGGGAAACCCTGAGGGTCCTGGACATGGTTCGAGGTCTCCTTCGGATCGGTTCGACGGTCAGGGCCGCGGCTTCAGCCCGGCGATGATGCGGCCCTGGTTGTCCAGGCTCCGGCTGCCCTCGTTCCAATAGCCGCTGTGTCCGGCGGTGTCCACGGGCATCCGCTGCGCTCCGAAGGCGGGGTCCTTCGGGTCCTCCCCGAGGGTGGCACCGGAGGCCCAGTTGGAGACCTTGTCGTCCGTGGCGGCCCCCACCCACAAATGCTGCGGGTTCACGTGGAGCTGGTTCGCCCGCTCCACGGTGAGGCCGGGGCTGCCGACCACCACCACGTCGTCCGCGTCCAGACCGCGGCCACCGGCGTCGGCGGCGCCGGTCATGGTGGATCCGTAGCTGTGGCCGATGACGGTCAGGTGGGTGCGCTCGCCCTGGTGCGCGGAGCGCAGGCCGTGGGTGAAGTCCCGAAGGTCCTCCTCCCCGGCGTGCGCCCTGCCGGGTGTGGCGACGCTGCCGTCGATTTCGGGGGCGTCGTAGTCCATCCAGCTGATGACGGCGACTTCCTCGCCGGGGGCGGCCGAGTTCCGAGCGGAGTCCTGCAGCTTGGCGATGCGGTCCAGCTGACCGCCGTAGTTGTCCAACTGGTTGTCCGTGCCCGGCACCACGACGGCGGTGTGGCGCGCTGTGTCCGGGTTGCCCAGGGCCACGATCGCGCGGCCGTCCTTCTCGGTGCCGTATCCGAGCAGGTACATCTGCTTGTCCGGCGGACCGCTGTCGGTCTTCTCCAGCCGGTCCTTGAGCGTGGTCAGGTTACGGTAGTTGTACCGGTCGTGGTACCCGAGCGTGCCTTCCCGCAGTGCGTAGTCGTTCAGGCGCAGGTCCAGGGCGCTCCGGTTGGCCTCGTCGCGCACGGGTGCGGGCAGGCCGTCCAGCGAACCGATCCGTTCCGGGTAGGCGGCGAGGTAGAACTGCTGCTTCTCCTCGTCCAGGCCGGCCCACCAGTCCCTGGACCGCTGGGGGTTCTTGCCGTCCGGGATGGCCTTCGGGTCGATACCGGCGTACTCGGCGACCCGCGCCGCGTCCTCCTGGGCGTGCGCGCCGCCGTAGCGCTTGTCGAGGTCGAACGGGTCCAGTTGGTAGAGCGCGTCGGCGGCGGTCTGGCTGGCGGTCCTGGCCTCCTCGACCGCCGCGTCGATGCGGGCACGGAAACCCCCGAGACCGGAGTTGGCCTCGCGCTGCAGGCCTGCGTAGTCGGGGTCGTTGTGGTACTTGGGGTCGACGGCCTGCTTCGCCTCGACCCAGCCGTCGTCCTCGCGGACCTTGTGCCCGGCGGCTTCGGCGTCCGCGACCGCGTTGCGCAGATTGCGCTGGGCGGCGCGCATCTTGGTGCCGAGCGCCTGGAGGATCGTGGCGATCAGGCGGGCGTTCACCTCGGCCGTGCCGAGTTTGGTCTCGGTGGCCTCCATGGCGGAGAAGCCGTAGCCGGCGCTGACACCGGCCCAGCCCGCCTTGTGCAGGGGGCCGGTCACACGCTTGGTGCTGCCCCGCTGGGTGTCGTCGAAGGCCTTGGCGAGTTCTTTCCAGGAAGCGGTGGCGGCGTCGAGTTCGGCGAAGTCCTGCCGGAACAGCTGGGCGAAGAGTTCGGGCACGGCGGCAGGTCACCAGCCCCGGAACTTGGACAGGATTTCCTGTTCCATCACGTCAGTGCCGTTCGCCAGGCCCCGGAGACCTTCGGCGTGGTCGGCGAAGGTTTGCTGGAGGGTTCGCAATGCGCTTCCCCAGCCGTTGCTCGCGCCCGTCATCCTCGCTCCGGCGGTCCAGGGCGCGAAGGAGGTTCCTGCTTCGGTCAGGTCCGCCAGGGCTTTCGTGAGGACCGGCTGAAGGTCTTTCACCAGGGTGTCCACCGCCCCGGCCGATGCGCGCAGTTCACTCTGCGAAATGTTCTGGTCCCACGTCATTGAAACGCTCCGGTGCTTCCCGTGATCGCGGAGATCGTATGCGCAAGGGAACCGATTCGCCAGTTCGTTCGGAATGCGGACGGCGGGAGGCGGGGCGCCGCCGAGGGACCGTAGTCGGCAGCGCCCCTCCCGGTGATCACCGTCGGGCGAAGGCCGCGACGGGGTTCTTGAGGTTGCCGATCAGCTGGAGCGCGGCGGACGGGTCGGAGAGGTCGACCATCTGCTTGTTGTTGCGCAGCTGGAGGCGGTTGAGGCAGGACAGCTGGAACTCCTCGGCGAAGAAGTCGTAGCGCTCGAACTTCTCCGCGAGGGCCGGCATGGACTCCTGGTAGTCGTGGGCGCAGTCGGCCACGGCCCGCCAGAAGGTGTCCTCGGTGCAGATGCCCTCCGAGACGAGGATGGAGGACAGGAAGCGGAAGAAGCAGTCGAAGACGTCCGTGAAGATCGACAGCAGCCTCATGTCCTCCGGGACGTCCGCCCGGATCCGCTCCACCGCGGGCGGCAGCACCGCGTCCGCGTCCATGATGACGATCTCCTCGGCGATGTCCTTGAAGATCGCCCGCTGTACGACGCCGTCCTTGATGACCAGGATGGTGTTCTCGCCGTGCGGCATGTAGGCGAGGTCGTACTGGTAGAAGCAGTGCACCAGCGGCAGCAGGTACGCGCGCAGGTACGGCTTCAGCCACTCGGCCGGGGTGAGCCCGGACTCCTCGATCAGGGCGCCGACGAAGGACCTGCCCTCGGCGTCCACGTGGAGGAGCGAGGCCATGGTGGCCAGCCGCTCGCCGTCCCCGAGGGAGTTCACCGGGGACTCGCGCCACAGGGCCGCCAGCATCTTGCGGTACGGCGAGTAGCGGTCGGTGGCGCGCTCGTACTGCAGGTGCCGGTAGCCGATGGCCGCGCGCTCGCGGATGATCGAGAAGTCGACGGACCGCAGGACCTCGTCGGACTCGATCAGCTGGTGCAGCCAGTCGTTGATGGCGGGGGTGGCCTCCATGTAGGCGGCCGACAGGCCCCGCATGAAGCCCATGTTCAGCACCGAGATGGCCGTCTTGACGTAGTGCTTGGTCGGGGTGGTGGTGTTGAAGAACGTACGGATCGACTGCTGCGGGAGGTAGGCGTCCTCGCCCTCGCCGAGCAGCACCAGCCGGCGGTTCGCGATCTCCGTGGCGAAGGTGATCGTGGTCTTGTTCCACCACTGCCAGGGGTGGACCGGGAAGAGCAGGTAGTCCGCCGGGTCCAGGTCCAGCGAGCGCAGCTTCGCCGCGAACAGCTCGACCGCGGCGTCACCGAGCTCGGCGCGCATGAAGCTGTCGTGCTCCAGGCCGGCGCCCGCCGTGAAGGTGGCGACGTCCTTGTGCGCGGCGGCCCAGACCAGGTGGACCGGCTTCGCGGCCTCCGGGGCGTACGCGTGGTATTCGTGCACGCCGAAGCCGAGCCGCCCGTTGTTGGCGACGAAGCAGGGGTGGCCCTCGGTCATGCCGGTCTCGATGTCCTGGAAGGAGGACTTGGCCAGCACGTCGGCGGGGATCTGCGGCTTGGTGTACTTGAAGGCCGAGCCCGCCAGGGTGGAGGAGATCTCCTCCAGGTAGACCGGCATGACCTCCGCGCTCAGCCCCAGGGTCCGCTGGAACTCGATGTGGAAGTCGAGGGCGTCCAGCGGCAGGGACGCGCCGTCCCGCAGCCGGGTGATGGTGGCCTCGTCCACCGACCAGTGGTCGAGGGCCTGCCGGGCGGCGTCGAAGCGGTACTCCACCGCGCCGTCGTCGGAGACGACCGAGTAGCGGTCGCCGCCGAGGGAGACGGGGGTCAGCAGGCGCTCGTGCGCGAACTCGGCGAGGGCCTTGCGGACCAGGGCGCGGTTGGCGCGGGCCCACAGCTCGGGGGAGAGGTGGGAGACGGCGTCGGTGAGGTTCATATCGACACTCCCTGGGTGATGCCGGTGGCGGCCTCGAACTGGGCGCGGGTGCAGAAGCTCAGCAGCGCTTCCTTCTCCGGCTTGGTCACCCGGCGCTCCGGCACGAAACCGACGACCTCGTTGAGGGCGTGCACGGCGGTGTTGGCGACGTCCGGCTCGACGACGACGCGGACGGTGGCCGGGTCGGTGAAGATCGCGGCCATGACGGTCGTGATGACCGCGCGGGTGAACCCGTGCAGGGGCCGGTCGCTGGGCGCGACGAGGAAGTGCATGCCGACGTCGCCCGGCCGGGCGTCGTACAGGCCGACCAGTTCCAGCTCGCTCGGGTCGTAGGTCTCCATCAGGAAGGCCGGGCGGCCCTCGTGCAGGCCGATGTAGGCCTGGTGGTGCTCGTGGGCCGTGATGCGCGTGTACTCGCGCTCGACGTCCGGCAGCGAGGCGTCCTGCATCATCCAGAACGAGGCCTTGGGGTGCGTGACCCAGCCGTGGAGCAGCTCCGCGTCGGCGAAGGGGTCCAGCGGGCGGATCGCGAAGTCCCCGAGGACGGAGTCCGTCCGGGAGTAGAGGGTGTCGGTGGTGCTCATGCGTGGGTGCCTTCCGGGGCGGCGAACTGCTGGAACGCGATGGACTTCTCGACCTTGTAGTACTCGCGGCCGAGCAGCTCACCGACGATGTACGCGTTGCGGTACGCGGCCATGCCCAGGTCGGGGGAGGTCAGGGAGTGGTTGTGGGTGGCGCCGTTCTGGAGGTACACCTCGCGGCCGGTGGTGTCGACGCTGTAGTTGCGGGCGGCGTCGAGGCGGCCGCGGCCGTCGAAGTTCAGGCGGTCGCGTACCGGGTCCAGGAACTCGGGGGTCCGGTACTTGTAGCCGGTGGCCAGGACCAGGCCCTCGGTGCTGAGGGAGAAGTCCCGCTCCTGCTCCTCCTGGCGCAGCCCCAGGGTGTAGGTGCCCGTGGTGGTGTCGTACGCCGTGCTGTTCAGCGAGGTGTTGGTCAGCAGGGTCGTGGGCACGGCGCCCGGCATGGTGATCTTCTTCTGGTAGAGCAGGTCGAAGATGGCGTTGATCAGGTCGCCGTCGATGCCCTTGAAGAGGTTCTTCTGCTGGGTCTCCAGCCGGTAGCGGGTGTCCTCCGGGAGGGCGTGGAAGTAGTCCACGTACTCGGGGGAGGTCATCTCCAGCGTCAGCTTCGTGTACTCCAGCGGGAAGAAGCGCGGGGAGCGCGTGACCCAGTTGAGCTGGTAGCCGTACACGTCGATCTCGGCGAGGAGGTCGTAGTAGATCTCCGCGGCGCTCTGGCCGGAGCCGATCAGGGTGATGGACTTCTTCTTCTGCAGCTCCGCCTTGTTCGGCATGTAGGCGGCGTTGTGCAGGAAGTCGCCGCCGAGGCCGGCGCAGGCCTGCGGGACGTACGGCGAGGTGCCGGTGCCCAGGACCAGGCGGCGGGCGCGGTGGGTCTCGCCCTGGTCGGTGCGGACCTCGTAGAGGGCGGCGGCCTCGTCGTAGGTGACCTCGGTGACGGAGGTCGAGTACAGGACGTTGTCGAGGCGGTCGGCGGCCCAGCGGCAGTAGTCGTTGTACTCGGCGCGCAGCGGGTAGAAGTTCTCCCGGATGTAGAAGGAGTACAGCCGGTCCTGGTCCTTGAGGTAGTTCAGGAAGGAGAAGGGCGACGTCGGGTCGGCGAGGGTGACCAGGTCCGACATGAAGGGCGTCTGGAGGTGCGCGCCGTCCAGGAACATCCCCGCGTGCCACTCGAAGTGTGGCTTCGACTCGATGAACAGGCCGCTCAGCTCGTCGATCGGCGCGGTCAGGCAGGCCAGTCCCAGGTTGAAGGGACCGAGGCCGATGCCGATGAAGTCGAGGGGCTCAGTGGTGGACGGCAAGGGATTCTCCCAGGAACTGCTCGGCGTGTGCGGCGAGGAGGTCGAGGACGGCGGTGATGTCGGCCGTCGTGGTCTGCGGGTTGAGGAGGGTGAACTTCAGGTACTGCTTCCCGTCCACCCTGGTGCCGGCGACGACGGCCTCGCCGGAGGCGAAGAGCGCCTTGCGGGCGTGGAGCTGGGCCTCGTCGAGGAGTTCCGCGGGAACGTCCTCGCCGGGCAGGAAGCGGAAGACGAGGGTGGAGATCTGCGGTGCGACGACGACCTCGAAGCGCGGGTCGGCCGTGATGACGTCGTAGCCCGCGGCGGCGAGGTCGATGACCTCGTCGAAGAGCGAGCCGATGCCGTCGGCGCCCATGATGCGCAGCGTCATCCAGAGCTTGAGGGCGTCGAAGCGGCGCGTGGTCTGGATGGACTTGTCGACCTGGTTCGGGATCCGCTCCTCGGCCATGCGCCGCGGGTTGAGGTAGTCCGCGTGGTACGTGGCGTGCTGGAGGGTGTCGCGGTCGCGGACCAGCATCGCGCTGGAGCTGACGGGCTGGAAGAACGACTTGTGGTAGTCGACCGTGACCGAGTCGGCGTGCTCGATGCCGTCGAGGAGGTGCCGGCGGGTGGGGGAGACCAGCAGTCCGCAGCCGTAGGCGGCGTCCACGTGCATCCACGCGGAGTGCTCGGCGGTCAGGCGGGCGATCTCGGGGAGCGGGTCGATGGACCCGAAGTCGGTGGTGCCGGCGGTGGCGACCACGGCCATGGGGAAGAGGCCCTCGGTGGCGCACTCCTCCAGCTCCAGCGCGAGGACGGAGGTGTCCATGCGGCGGTTGCGGTCGACGGGCACGGAGATGACGGCCTCGTAGCCGAGACCCAGCATGGCGGCGGACTTCTGCACGCTGAAGTGGCTGGCCTCGGAGGTGAAGATGCGCAGCTTGGGGAGGAGTTCGGCCTTGGTCAGGCCGATCCCGGCGTCCATGGCGCGCTTCATGACGGTGCGGCAGGCCTCGTCGCGGGCGAGCAGCAGGGCGTGGAAGTTGGACTGGCTGCCGCCGGAGGTGAAGATGCCGTCCGCCTTCTCCCCGAGGCCGATGCGGCGCGTGGTCCAGTCGATGAGGCGGCGCTCGATGAGCGTGCCGCCGATGGACTGGTCCCAGGTGTCGAGGGAGGAGTTGACGGCGGCCATGACGGCCTCGCCGACCACCGCGGGGATGACCACCGGGCAGTTGAGGTGGCCCAGGTAGCGCGGGTGGTGGAAGTAGACGGCGTCGCGGAGGTAGACGTCCTCCAGCTCGGCGAGCGCGGCGGAGGAGTCGCCGAGCGGGGTGTCGAGGTCGATCCCGTCGATGACCGGAGCGAGTTCGCCGACGGATATGCCGGTGTGGGGCCGTTCGGTGGTGGCGAGCTTGGCGGCGACGCGGTCGACGCTCTCGGTGACGCAGCGGCGGTAGATATCCGCGGTCGTCTCGTTCAGCAGATGCCGGCGCATCAACTTTCCTCCGGGCAGGGGGGAGAGGGGGAGGGTGGGGCGTGTGGTGCTTAGGTTAGCCTAACCTAAGTTAAATGGCCAAATGGGGATGGGCCCTGGTGGTGACCAGGGCCCATCTCGAACTGCCGTGGAACTGACCGGAGCTGACTACAGCTCGGAAGCGGGATCCTCGCTGGGCGCCCGGCCCGCGTACGCCTCGGCGAGGAGCTGCTCCTCGCTCGCGCCGAGCCGCCAGTAGCCGGTGAAGCGCACCGAGCGGCGGTCGACGGATCGTTCCTGCACGAAGTGGCGGCGCACCGCGCGTACGGTGCCGGCCTCGCCCGCCAGCCACACGTACGGGGCTGCGGCGGCCGGGACCTGCGCCTGGCGCAGCGCGTCCAGGACCCGTCCGGTCCGCTCCCGGTCCTCGCCCTCGCGCACGATCCAGGTGATGTCCGCGTCGGCGGGCGTGTCGAGTGCGAGCCGGTCGTCCGCGTGCGGGACCTCGAACCAGGCCCGGACCCGGGTGTCCGCGGGGAGCCGCTCCAGGATCGCGGCCGCGGCCGGAACGGCGGTCTCGTCCGCGTACATCCAGACCGCGTCGGCGTCGGCCGGGGCCTGAAAGCGCACGGACTTGTTCTCCGCGACGGCCGGACCGATCGCGAGGATCCGGCGGCCGGTGCTCGCGCGGCCGGCCCAGTGGGAGGCGGGGGACGAATCGCCGTGCAGGACGAAGTCGATGTCGACCTCGACCGCGCCCGCCTCGTCGCGGCGCTGCTCGCGCACGGTGTAGGAGCGCATGACCGGCCGCTCCTCGTCGGGCATGCCGCGCCAGGCGGCGAACCAGGTGTCCTCGTCGGTGGACGGGAGCTCGGTGTGCTCCACGCCCGACGGGGGCAGGAAGAGCGACAGGCTCTGGTCGAAGCCGCCCGAGCGGAAGCCCGCGAGGGACTCCCCGCCGAATGTGACCCGCAGGAACGACTGACCCAGGCGGCGGGTGCGGAGCACTTCGAGCGCGAAGAAGCGGAAGTGCGCCACGGCCGGGGTGTCGGACGCGGTGACGGTCATGCGGAAGTCCCCCTGGAATTCGGTACGGCCTCGGACGCGCCCAGGGCGTGTCCGCGCGGACACGCCCTGGAGGCGGGCGCCCGGGGTCACCGGGCGCCGCGCGTGGGTCAGGCGACCTTCTTGGCGTTCTGGACGGCCTTGGCGAGGTCCTCCAGGATCTGGGCGCACTTGTCGTACGAGTAGATGGGCTCGGTGGTGCGCGGGGCGACCTGGCCGGCCTTCACGGCGGGCATCTCGGCCCAGGTGGCCTTGGCCTTCAGCTCCTCCGGCTGCAGGGTGCCGGTGCGGTTGTCGAGCAGGACCAGGTCGGCCTTGTACTTGCCGGCGTTCTCCCAGCTCAGGCTCTCGAAGAAGCCGCCCTCGTCGAGCTTCTCGGGGGTGATGAACTCGACGCCCAGGGACTTGAAGTACTTCAGGTCGGCCGAGGTGTCCGGGGTGGAGGCGTAGAAGAGGTCGGCGGAGCCGGAGCCGACGAGGACCTTGATGCCCGGGTTGGCCTTGGTGGCCTCGCGCACCTTGGCGGCCGCGGCCTCGAAGCGGGCCTTGCCGTCGGCGGCGGCCTTGGCGTTCATGTCGGCGCCCAGGGACTTGGCGAGGTCCGCCGTGCGCTCCAGGGCCTTGTCCATGGAGACGTTGCCGCCGACGCCGATCGCGGCGTGCGGGGCCAGCTTCAGGATCTTGTCCTTGGAGGCCTCGGGCACGTACCAGTATGAGCCGTCCCAGGTGTTGGTGACGAGCAGGTCGGGCTGGAGGGCCGCGTACTTCTCGACGTTGAACTCGTCGTAGACGTTGCCGAGGATCTCGACCTTGGAGATGTCCATCGAACCGGCCTGGACGTCGGGCTTGCCGTCGGCGGTCCTGGTCGGGCCGAAGACGCCCTTGACCTGGATGCCGTAGTCGTACAGCGCGGCGGCGGTGCCGGTGAAGGCGACGATGTTCTTCGGCGTGGACTTGGCGCTGACGTCCTTGCCGAGGTCGTCCTTGAAGCTCCAGGCAGCGGAGGACGCGGTGGCGGTGCTGCCCTTGTCGCCGTCGCCCTTCGCCGAATCGGTGCCGCCGCACGCGGCGAGCGTGGCGACGAGGCCGAGGGCACCGCCCGCGGCGATGAAGCCGCGACGGGTGAAGGAGAAACTGCGGGACTTGGGCATAATCGATGTCCGATTTCGTGCGTACCGGGGCGGCCACCAGCGTGCCGTTCGTGGGGAAGGTTAGCCTAACCTTGGCCGAAATTGGTAAGGGGGCCCTAAGTTTTTTCGGGGCCCCCTCACCTCACCCGCGCACGCACGGGACCGTGCGTCAGCCGGCGAAGCCCAACTCGCGGGCGATCAGCATGCGCTGGACCTCGCTGGTGCCCTCGCCGATCTCCAGGATCTTGGAGTCCCGCCACATACGCGCCACCGGGTACTCGTTCATGAAGCCGTAGCCGCCGTGGATCTGCGTCGCGTCGCGGGCGTTGTCCACGGCCACGGTGGAGGAGTACAGCTTCGCGATCGCCGCCTCCTTCTTGAACGGCTCCCCGGCCACCAGGCGGGAGGCCGCGTCGCGCCAGCCGATGCGCGCCATGTGGGCGCGCATCTCCATGTCGGCCAGCTTGAACTGGATGGCCTGGTTGTCGCCGATCGCCTTGCCGAAGGCGTGCCGCTCCCTGGCGTACTTCACCGACTCGTCCACACAGCCCTGCGCGAGGCCCGTGGCGAGCGCCGAGATGGCGATCCGGCCCTCGTCGAGGATCCGCAGGAACTGGGCGTAGCCGCGGCCCTCCTCGCCCACCAGGTTGGCGAGCGGCACCCGTACGCCGTCGAAGGACAGCTCACGGGTGTCCGAGGAGTTCCAGCCCACCTTGGAGTAGGGGGCGGCCACCGTGAAGCCCGGCGTGCCGGACGGGACGATGATCGAGGAGATCTCCGGACGGCCGTCGGCCTTGCGGCCCGTCACGGCCGTGACCGTGACCAGACCGGTGATGTCCGTACCGGAATTGGTGATGAAGCACTTCGAGCCGTTGATGACCCACTCGTCGCCGTCCTTGACGGCGGTCGTGCGGGTACCGCCGGCGTCCGAGCCCGCGCCGGGCTCCGTCAGACCGAAGGCGCCCAGCACCTCGCCCGAGCACAGCTTCGGCAGCCACTGGCGCTTCTGCTCCTCGGTGCCGAAGAGGTACAGGGGCATGGCGCCCAGGGAGACCCCGGCCTCCAGGGTGATGGCCACCGAGGAGTCGACGCGGGCCAGTTCCTCCAGGGCGATGCCGAGGGCGAGGTAGTCCCCGCCCATGCCGCCGTACTCCTCCGGGAAGGGCAGGCCGAACAGGCCCATGCGGCCCATCTCGGCGACGATCTCGTAGGGGAACTCGTGCCGCTCGTACAGGTCGCCGATCTTCGGGGCGACGACGTCGTGGGCGAACGCCTCCACGGTGCGGCGGAGTTCCTCGTGCTCAGGGGTGAGCCGGTGGTCGAGGGACATGGTGTGACTACTCCTTGTGGGAGAGGGCGCGGACGGTACGGGAGGGGCTGGGGCGCCCCAGCCGTTCGGCCATCCACACGCTCGTGGCGGTGAGGGCGGCCAGGTCGACCCCGGTCTCGATGCCGAGACCGTCGAGCATCCACACCAGGTCCTCGGTCGCGAGGTTGCCGGTGGCGCTCTTCGCGTACGGGCACCCGCCGAGGCCCCCGGCGGAGGCGTCGACCGTGGTGACCCCGTGCTGGAGCGCGGCGAGGGTGTTGGACAGGGCCTGGCCGTAGGTGTCGTGGAAGTGCACGCCGATGCGGTCGGTGGTGACACCGGCCTCGTTCAGCGCGGAGAGCAGGGCCTGGACATGGCCCGGGGTGGCGACGCCGATGGTGTCGCCGAGGCTCAGCTCGTCGCAGCCGAGGTCGAGCAGGGCCCTGGCCACGGAGACGACCTGGTGGACGGGGACGGCGCCCTCCCAGGGATCGCCGAAGCACATGGACAGGTAGCCGCGCACGTGCGCCCCGCCCTCCTTGGCGCGGGCCACGACCGGCTCGAACATCGCGAGGGACTCGGCGACGGTGCGGTTGAGGTTGCGGGAGGCGAAGGTCTCCGTGGCCGAACCGAACACCGCGATACGGGTCGCCCCGAGGGCGAGCGCGCGGTCCAGGCCGCGTTCGTTCGGCACCAGGACGGGCAGGGCGGCGTCCACGTCGGCGAGCAGCGGGAAGAGCTGCTCGGCATCGGCCAGCTGCGGCACCCACTTGGGGTGCACGAAGCTGGTCGCCTCGATCGTGGTCAGGCCCGCGCCGGCCAGGCGGCGGACGAACTCCGCCTTGACCTCCGTGGGGACGGCCGTCTTCTCGTTCTGCAGGCCGTCGCGGGCGCCGACCTCGTGGATGCGGACCCGGGCCGGCAGGCCGGGGGCCGGGACGCTCATGGGCAGCCCGATCACGCGCTCTCCTCCTCGTCCGGGGTGACGACGGCCAGGACCTGGTCCATGGCCACGGTGGTGCCGGGGGAGACGTCCAGCTCGGTGACCGTGCCGGCGTGCGGGGCGGAGATGACGTGCTCCATCTTCATCGCCTCGACGACCAGCAGGCTCTGACCGGCCGCCACCCTGTCGCCGACGGCCACCTTGACGACGGTGACGGTGCCGGGCATGGGGGCGGCGAGGGTCTCCGCCCCTGCGCTCGCCGCGCCGTGGGCGGACACCGGATCGTGGCGCTGGACGTGCCAGGAGTCGGCGGCGCGCCCGAGCCAGGTCCCCTCCGGGGAGGCGGCGTGGCTGAAGCGGTGGGTGACGCCGCCGAGTTCGAGGGTGACGGTGTCGGGGGTGCGGGCCACGATCCGGCCGCGGACCGGTGCGCCGCCGCCGACCGCGTCCAGCAGGATCTCCTGCTCGGCGCCCAGCTGCCGGGTACGGACCTCCACCGGGTCCTGGCCGGGGAGGCGGAAGTGGTGGACCGTCCAGGCGGGGGTGCCGCCCAGGCGCCAGCCGTCGGCGGCGTCGAACGGGTCGACCCACCCGCCCGGCCTCGCCGGTGTGTGCGGACGGCCGAGCGGCGCTTCCAGCAGGGCGGCGGCCGCGTACACCTCCGGCGGGACACCCTCCGGGAGGAGCCCCGTGAGGTCGCGCTCGACCAGGCCCGTGTCGAGGTCGCCCGACACCACATCGGGGTGGGCCAGCAGCCGCCGCAGGAAGCCGGCGTTCGTCTGGACGCCCAGGATCACCGTGTCGGCGAGCGCCGCCCGCAGCATGCGCAGGGCGGCCGGGCGGTCCGGCCCGTGCACGATGACCTTCGACAGCATCGGGTCGTACGTCGAACCCACCGGCACGCCCGCGGTCAGGCCCGAGTCCGTGCGGACCGCACCGCCCGACGGCTCGGACAGCGCCAGGACCGTACCGCCGGACGGCAGGAAGCCGCGCGCCGGGTCCTCCGCGCAGACGCGGGCCTCGATGGCGTGCCCGGTCAGCCGGATGTCGTCCTGGGTGACGGGCAGGGCCTCGCCGGCGGCGACCCGCAGCTGGAGTTCCACCAGGTCCAGGCCGGTGATCAGCTCCGTCACCGGGTGCTCGACCTGGAGGCGGGTGTTCATCTCCATGAAGTAATAGGAGGACGGGTCGCCGCCCGGGACGATGAACTCCACCGTGCCCGCGCCGACGTACCCGCAGGAGCGGGCCGCGTCCACGGCCGCCGCGCCCATCGCCGCGCGGGTCTTCTCGTCGAGCAGGACCGAGGGGGCCTCCTCGATGACCTTCTGGTGCCGGCGCTGCAGCGAGCACTCACGCTCGCCGAGGTGGACCACGTTGCCGTGGGCGTCCGCCAGCACCTGGATCTCGATGTGCCGTGGCCGGTCCACCCACCGCTCGACCAGCAGCGTGTCGTCGCCGAAGGACGAGCGCGCCTCGCGGCGGGCCGCCGCGATCTCCTCGGCCAGCACCGCCTCGTCCCGTACGAGCCGCATACCCTTGCCGCCGCCGCCCGCCGAGGGCTTCAGCAGCACCGGCATGCCGATCTCCGAGGCGGCCGCGACCAGTTCGGCGTCGGTCAGGCCGCTGCCGGAGGAGCCGGGGACCACGGGCACGCCCGCCGCCTTCACCGTCTCCTTGGCGCGGATCTTGTCGCCCATGAGGGAGATCGCGGAGGCGGGCGGCCCGATGAAGGTCAGCCCGGCCTCGGTGCAGGCCTGCGCGAAGGCGGCGTTCTCCGCCAGGAAGCCGTAGCCGGGGTGCACGGCCTCGGCGCCCGTCCGCTTCGCGGCGTCGAGCAGCCGCTCCACGGACAGGTAGCTCTCCGCGGCCGCCGCCGGGCCGATCCGGACGGCCGTGTCGGCCTCCCGTACGTGGCGGGCGTCCGCGTCCGCGTCGCTGAAGACGGCCACGGAGCGGATGCCGAGCTCCCGCAGGGTGCGGATGACCCGGACCGCGATCTCGCCGCGGTTCGCGACCAGAACAGTGCTGAACATCAGTGAGGTCCTCACGTCACATCACGTCACATACGGAAGATGCCGAAGCCGCGATCACCCAGCGGGGCGTTCGCGCACGCGGTCAGGGCCAGTCCCAGCACCTGCCGGGTCTCCATGGGGTCGATGACCCCGTCGTCCCACAGCCGTGCCGTGGCGTAGTAGGCGTTGCCCTGCTCCTCGTACTGGGCGCGGACCGGGGCCTTGAAGGCCTCCTCGTCCTCGGCCGGCCACTCCTGGCCGGCGCCCTCGATCTGGTCGCGCTTGACCGTCGCGAGGACCGAGGCGGCCTGCTCGCCGCCCATCACCGAGATCTTGGCGTTGGGCCACATCCACAGGAAGCGGGGCGAGTAGGCCCGGCCGCACATCGAGTAGTTGCCGGCGCCGTACGAGCCGCCGACCACCACCGTCAGCTTCGGGACCCGGGCGCAGGCCACGGCCGTCACCATCTTGGCGCCGTGCTTGGCGATGCCGCCGGCCTCGTAGTCGCGGCCGACCATGAAGCCCGAGATGTTCTGGAGGAAGAGGAGCGGGATGCCGCGCTGGTCGCACAGCTCGATGAAGTGCGCGCCCTTCTGGGCGGACTCGGCGAACAGGATGCCGTTGTTCGCGATGATCCCGACCGGGTGCCCGTGGATCCGGGCGAAACCGGTGACCAGCGTCTGGCCGAACTCGGACTTGAACTCCTGGAAGCGGGAGCCGTCCACGACCCGCGCGATGATCTCGCGGGCGTCGTAGGGGGTGCGGGAGTCGACCGGCACCGCGCCGTACAGCCCGGCCGGGTCCACCTTCGGCTCCTCCGGGGCCTCGACCGACCAGGGCAGGGCCCCGCGGTCGGGCAGGGTCGCCACGATGTTCCGTACGATCCGCAGCGCGTGCGCGTCGTCCTCCGCGAGGTGGTCGGTCACACCGGAGACGCGGGAGTGGACCTCGCCGCCGCCGAGCTCCTCGGCGGTGACGACCTCGCCCGTGGCGGCCTTCACCAGCGGCGGGCCGCCGAGGAAGATCGTGCCCTGGTTGCGGACGATGACGGCCTCGTCGCTCATGGCCGGTACGTACGCGCCGCCCGCGGTGCAGGAGCCGAGGACGGCGGCGATCTGCGGGATGCCGGCGCCCGACATGCGGGCCTGGTTGTAGAAGATGCGGCCGAAGTGCTCCCGGTCGGGGAAGACCTCGTCCTGCATGGGCAGGAAGGCACCGCCGGAGTCGACCAGGTAGAGGCAGGGGAGACGATTCTCCAGGGCCACTTCCTGGGCGCGCAGGTGCTTCTTGACGGTCATCGGGTAGTACGTGCCGCCCTTGACGGTGGCGTCGTTCGCGACGATCACGCACTCGCGGCCGCTGACCCGGCCGATGCCCGCGATGACCCCGGCGGCGGGGGCGGCGCCCCCGTACATCCCCTCGGCGGCCAGCGGGGCCAGCTCCAGGAACGGGGAGCCCGGGTCGAGGAGGGTGTCCACGCGGTCGCGCGGGAGGAGCTTCCCGCGGGCGGTATGGCGGGCGCGGGCCTTCTCGCCGCCGCCGAGCCGGGCCGCGTCGAGCCGGGCGCGCAGGCCCTCGGTCAGCTCGCGGTGGGCGGCCTCGTTGGTCCGCCAGGCCTCGGACGCCGGGTCCGCGGCGCTCGTCAGCACTGGTGCCTGCTGCATCGGTCGAGCTCCCTTGCTCGTTCCAGGCGGTTAATGAGCGTTAACGCTCGTGGAGCTCAGGTTAACGACCGCTAACGGCCCTGTCTAGAATGGTTTCCCATGAGCATCAGAGCGGCCGCCCCCACCCGACGCGAGCAGATCCTCAGCGAGGCCGCCCGCCTCTTCGCCGCGCGCGGGTTCCACGGCGTCGGCGTGGACGAGATAGGGGCCGCGGTGGGCATCAGCGGCCCCGGCCTGTACCGGCACTTCGCGGGCAAGGACGCCATGCTCGCCGAGCTGCTCGTCGGCATCAGCGAACGCCTTCTCACCGGCGGCCGCCACCGGGTCGCCGAGGCGGCCGGGGACCCGGCCCGCGTCCTGTCCTCCCTCATCGACGGCCACATCGACTTCGCCCTCGACGACCGCGCCCTGATCACCCTCCACGACCGCGAGCTCGACCGGCTGCGGGAGGCCGACCGCAAGCTCGTGCGGCAGCTGCAGCGCCAGTACGTGGAGCTGTGGGTGGAGGTCGTACGGGAGCTGCACCCCGAGGTCGGCGAGGCGGAGGTACGGGTCGCCGTGCACGCGGTCTTCGGCCTGCTCAACTCCACCCCGCACCTGGGGGCCCTCGGCCGCGAGGCCACCGAGTCGCTGCTGCGCAGGCTCGCGCACGGGGCCTTCGGGGCGCTGTCGGCATGACCCGGGGCGTCCACCGACCGGAATGGACGCGCCGCCTCCGCCCCGGCGGCGGCAGAATGGCCCGTATGCCGAAGCCGATAGAGACGTCCGACCGATCCGTGGGAACGCCGAGCCGCGCCGAACTCGTCGACCATCTGGTCCGCACGCGGATCGCGGGGCAGGTCGCGACGCCGCGCGAGAACAACCTCTCCCACTACCGCAAGCTCGCCAACGGCGACCGGCACTACTGGCTGGGCCTGGAACTGGGCGACCGCTGGACCGACGAGCAGGACGTCCTCGCGGTGATGGCCGAGCGCTGCGGTGTGGTGGACGACCCGGCGTTCCGCTTCGGCCAGGACACCATCGACCCCGAGCTGACCGTGGCCGGCCTGGACCGGCTGGCGGCCCGGCTGCGCAAGGCGGCGGCCGACCGGCAGCGCGTGCTGTTCGCGACCGGCCACCCGGGCGGCCTGCTGGACGTCCACCGCGCGACGGCGGCGGCCCTGCGCGCGGCCGGCTGTGAGATCGTCGTCATCCCGTCCGGCCTGACGGCCGACGAGGGCTCGGTATGGCAGTTCGCGGACATCGCCGTACTGGAACGCGGCGCGACCCTGTGGCACACCCATTCCCCGGCCCCGATGGCCGCGATCCTGGACGCCCTGGCGGCCGAGGGCCGCCCGCAGCCGGACCTGGTCGTCGCCGACCACGGCTGGGCGGGCTGCGCGGCCCAGCGCGGCCTGGACGCGGTCGGCTACGCCGACTGCAACGACCCGGCCCTCTTCCTCGGCGAGGCCGAAGGCACCCTCCAGGTCGCGATCCCGCTGGACGACCACGTCCGCGACCCGCGCTTCTACGACCCGATGGTGGCGTACCTGCTGAACGCGGCGGGCCTGCACTGACAGCGCAGCTGCGGCGCAGACAGCGAGAAGCCCCGGCCGGCCCCGCCGGACCGGGGTTCTTCCGTCGGCGCCCGCCGCGGAGCCGACGTGCCCACCGCGCTCGGCTGGGGCGGGCCGACCAACTACGAGAACGACACCGCCCTGATCAGCGTGGTGCTCCGGTCCTGGGAGGACCGCTTCGGCGCCCGGCTCGTCGCCCTCGGATTCGACGAGCTCCACCTGTCGGTGGCGGCCCCGCCGCCCACGACCGCCCGCGCCCTGCCCGTCGCGGCGGAGCACCTCGCGCTCTCGCCCGACTACATCTGGCAGGGCTCCGGCAGCATCCGGGCCTACGCCGACGAGGCCGTCACCGGATGCGGCCACTGGGGGTTCTGGTGGGACTGAGCCGCCCGCGGGCCGTGGCCCGCCGCGGCGTCAGGCGCGCGGGACGCGGACCACGCCCTCCTGGATGACCGTGATCGCCAGGCGGCCGTCCTGGGTGTAGATGCGGGCCTGGCCGAGGCCCCGGCCGCCGTGGGCCGAGGGGGACTCCTGGTCGTACAGGAGCCATTCGTCCGCCCGGAACGGCCGGTGGAACCACATCGCGTGGTCCAGCGAGGCGCCGACCACGTCGCCCACCGCCCATCCGCCGCGCCCGTGCGCGAGCAGCACCGCGTCGAGCAGCGTCATGTCGGAGACGTACGTGGCCAGGCAGGTGTGCAGCAGCGGGTCGTCCGCGAGCTTGCCCTGGGTGCGGAACCAGACCTGCGAGCGCGGCTGAAGCGGTTCGCCGACCGTGCCCCAGGGCGGAGTGGTCGCGTACCGCAGGTCCACCGCGCCGCGGGCCTCCAGCAGCCGCTCGACGGTGCCCGGGTCCCGGAAGATCTCGCGGTACGGGGGCAGCGCCTGGAGGGCCGTCGGCAGGGACTCGGGGTCCGGGGCGGCCGGCATCGGGACCTGGTGCTCCAGCCCCTCCTCGTACGTCTGGAAGGACGCGGAGAGGTGGAAGATCGGCTGCCCGTGCTGGACGGCGACCACGCGCCGGGTGGTGAAGGAGCGCCCGTCGCGGATCCGGTCCACGGAGTAGACGATCGGCGCGCCGGAGTCGCCGGTCCGCAGGAAGTACGAGTGCAGCGAGTGCGGCAGACGGTCCGCGGGCACCGTGCGCCCGGCGGCGACCAGGGCCTGCGCGGCCACCTGGCCGCCGAACACGCGCGGCACCAGGGAGGTGCGGCTGGTGCCGCGGAAGATGTTCTCCTCGATCTGTTCCAGGTCGAGCAGATCGAGGAGATCCGTCAGTGCCTCGTTCAACGGTGCTTACAGGCCCATCGACTTGGCGATGATCGACTTCATGATCTCGCTGGTGCCGCCGTAGATGCGGTTGACGCGGTTGTCGGCGTACAGGCGGGCGATCGGGTACTCGTTCATGTAGCCGTAGCCGCCGTGCAGCTGGAGGCAGCGGTCGATGACGCGGTGCGCGACCTCGGTGCAGAAGAGCTTCGCCGAGGCGGCCTCGGCCGGGGTCAGCTCGCCCGCGTCCAGGGCCTCCAGGGCGCGGTCGGCGACGGCCTGGGCCGCGTCCACCTCGGCCTGGCAGGCGGCCAGCTCGAACTTGGTGTTCTGGAAGTGCGCGACGGGCTTGCCGAAGACGGTGCGCTCCGTCACGTACTGCTGGGCGAACCGGACGGCCGCGGCGGCCTGGGCGTACGCGCCGAAGGCGATGCCCCAGCGCTCGGACGCCAGGTTGTGGCCGAGGTAGTAGAAGCCCTTGCCCTCCTCGCCGAGCAGGTCCTCGACGGGGACCTTCACGTCGACGAACGCCAGCTCGGCGGTGTCGGAGGTCTTCAGGCCCAGCTTGTCGAGCTTGCGGCCGATGGAGTAGCCCTCGGACTTGGTGTCCACGGCGAACAGGGAGATGCCGAAGCGGCGGTCGTCCGCGCTCGGGGCGGAGGTGCGGGCGCAGACGATCACGCGGTCGGCGTGGACGCCGCCGGTGATGAAGGTCTTGGAGCCGTTGAGGACGTAGTGGGTGCCGTCCTCGGAGAGCTTGGCGGTGGTCTTCATGCCCGCGACGTCGGAGCCGGTGCCCGGCTCGGTCATGGCGAGGGCCCACATCTCCTCACCGGAGACGAACTTCGGCAGGAAGCGCTTCTTCTGCTCGTCGTCGGCGAGCATCTTGATGTAGGGGAGGGCGAGCAGCACGTGCACGCCGGAGCCGCCGAAGTTGACGCCCGCGCGGGAGGTCTCTTCGTAGAGGACGGCCTCGAACTTGTGGGTGTCCAGGCCCGCGCCGCCGAACTCCTCCGGCACGTTGATGCCAAAGACGCCCAGCTCGCCGAGCTTGTAGTAGAAGTCGCGCGGCGCCTGGCCGGCGGCGAACCACTCGTCGTAGACGGGGACGACCTCGGCCTCGATGAAGGCGCGGATGGTCTCGCGGAACGCCTCGTGGTCCTCGTTGAACACCGTACGGCGCACGGCCGGCTCCCTTCGTCGCGGCGGTCCGCCGCCTAAATTAAGCGCTTGCTCAGACTAAGTTACCGACGAGTTGACCAGGCTGTCCAGATGTGGTCGTACACGCGTACGTCACACCGGCGCCCCGAGGGCGGCTGGCCGGATACCTCCTTCTGTCGCCCGGGCCGTGCCGGTTGACTCGATACGCCCGGCCCTTCCCCCGACAGGACAGGAACCAGATGTTCAGGAGGCTGTTCAGCCTTGCGTTGGCGACGGCGGTGGCCCTTGCGCTCGGCGCGGGCACGGTCCATGCCGAGACGCAGGAGTCGCCGCAGGCCAAGCGGGTCCACAATGCAATGCAGATCGTCTTCAACGCCTCCACCCCGGACAGTTTCTGCACCATCGGGGCCGTCGGCAGCGACGGCTACGGGCGGAACATCGCCCTCTCGGCCGGGCACTGCATCTCGGCCCCTGGATACGCCGATCGTGAGATCCACGAGGACCTCATACCCGTCTTCCACCGGCAGGACATCGGCTTCGGGCCGATCGGGTACGTCCGGTACTTCAAGGACCCGGAGGGGTCCATGACAGGCCACCTCACCAAGGACTACATGGTCATCGAGCTGGTCGCGGCCGTGACGCCGTCCTCCCAGGGCCCGCACCTGAAGCAGACCGGGGTGCTGGAGGTGCCGGGCGGGACCCCCAGCCCCAATGCCCTCAGCCCCGCCCCGAACCGGGAGCGGCTGCTCGGCGCGGCCTGGTTCAACAACAACGAGCTGGTCGTCTCCGGCCAGCTCGGCGTCTGGTATGGCCGGATCACCAACAACGACAGGGGCGTCTACCAGGCCCACCCCCAGCACAAGGCCGGTGACTCGGGCGGTCCCGCCATCTGGCACGTGCCGGGGACGGCATACCCCTCCGAGGCCAACGGGTTCAAGGCCGAGGGGCCCTGGGCGGGCATCACCAAGGGCATGATCATCTCGTACCCCTGGTACGTGTACACCAGCTCGGCCAACATCCTGGCCGACCTGCGTGCCCGCGACACCGCCGACCCCGGCGACGTCTACGGCGCCGACTTCCAGGTGACCGCCAATCCCTGACCCGGCGCGCGGGGCCGGTGGCCCGTGAGGGGCCGGCTACCGCTCCCCGGCCCCGGGAAGCCTGCGCAGGGCGAACCACAGCTCCATCCGGGTGTCCGGGTCGTCCAGGTCGCGCTCCAGCAGAACCGCAGCCCGGGCGACGCGCTCGCGGACGGTGTTGCGGTGCACGGCCAGGGCGGCGGCCGTGCGGTCCCAGCTGCCGTGTGGTGCGCGCACCACACGGCAGCGTCTCCCGGTAGGCCGCCCCCAGCGGCGCCGGCAGCGTCTCGGCGAGGGCGTCGGCCTCCGCCGGGTCGAGAAGGTCCGCGGCCTGAAGTGGAGGGCTTGCACAAAGTGAGTCACTGCAGAGATGTCCGCCCAGTCCATAAGGCCGTCGGCACGCCCCGATGCCGCCCGACGCGAGCCGCTGTCTTAGATGACCATTACCCTGGCCGCGGAGAGGGGGCAGCATGCTGCTGAGGTTCCGCACCGCGAACGTACGGTCCCTGCGCGATGAGCAGGAGCTGTCGTTCGTCGTGTCCGGAGGCGACGAGGGCGAGCCGAGCGAGGCCGCCCGGCCGGTGGAGCTCGCCGGTGGGCAGACCGTGGGGGTTCTGCCCTTGATCGGCATCTTCGGTGCCAACGCCTCCGGCAAGTCGAACGTGCTCGCCGCCATGACGGACATGCGCACCGCCGTCCTGCATTCCTACGGGAGGTGGGCCTCGCACGACACCGTCCCGCGCCGTCCCTTCGCGCTCGACGCCAAGGAGGAGGGCGAGCCGAGCTTCTTCGAGGCGGACATCGTCCTCGACGGTGTGCGCTGGACCTACGGCTTCGAGCTGGGCACGGCACGCGTCGAAGCCGAATGGCTGCACTGCTACCCGCGCGGTCACCGGCAGGTATGGCTCGACCGGGACGCCTCCCGCGCCGAGGTCTACGACTGGCCCGGCGCCCGCGTGAAGGACCGCACCCAGCTGGCCCGGCGGACCCGTCCCAACGCCCTGCTCCTGTCCACAGCGGGTACGGACAACCACCCTCAGCTGTCGGCGCTCTACCACTGGTTCCGCCGCAACATGTGGCTGATCGGCCCGGAGACCGAGCGAGTGGAGCGCGAGCAGTACACGACGCGCGAGCTGGCCGGCAGCCGTGCCCGCCGGATCAACGAGCTGCTTCAGGTCGCCGACCTCGGCATCACCGGCGCCGAGGTCGTCGACGAGGGCCAGGGCAAGGGCCCTGCGACGGTCCGTCTCACCCACCGGTCGGGCGGCGCGGATGTAGCCCTCGACTGGCGGCACGAGTCCTTCGGCACCCGTTCCTGGTTCGCCCTCCTCGGACCCATGCTGCTCGCGCTGGACGAAGGGGCCGTCCTCCTCGTCGACGAACTGGACTCCAGCCTCCACCCGCGCTTCGCCGCCGAGGTCGTCCGGCTCTTCCACGACCCGGACGCGAACCCCAGGGGCGCCCAGCTGGTCTTCACCTCGCACGCCCCCTCGGTGCTCAGCACCCCTAGTGGCGGGCGGCTGCTGGAGCCGGGCCAGGTGTGGCTGACCGAGAAGGACAAGGACGGAGCGACCGAGCTCTACCCGCTGACCGCCGCGTCCCCGGGGAAGGACGAGGACCTCATGCGGTCCTACCTGGCGGGAGCCTTCGGCGGAGTCCCGGCCCTCTTGGAGGGCCAGATCGCGCGGCGTCTGATGGCCGCGACCGCACAGGAACGGGAGCACGGGGTGGAGCGGAGCTGATGGCGCGTACGAGGGGGAAGGACTCGCTGACGTCCGCCAAGCCGAAGGGCGGGAAGCGCCGCCGGGTGGTACACGTCTTCACGGAGGGCAAGGTCACCGAGCCCGAGTACATCGCGATCGTCCGGGCCAGGGGTGTCCTGAAGGATCCGGGCGTGCAGGTCGACGTACACATCGCCAACGAGTCAGCGGCGGGCTCCCACCGCAAGCCGATCAAGCTGGTGGAGGACGCCGTCCGGCTGATGCGCGAGGAGGTCCGCGCCGCGAAGCGCAGCAAACTGGACCCCGAATCGGAGTTCTGGCCGCAGGTCTGGTGCCTGTTCGACCGCGATGAGCACGAGCAGATCGAGGCGGCGCGGAAGCAGGCCAAGGAAGCGGGCGTGCGGATCGCCTTCTCCCACCCCTGCTTCGAGCTGTGGCGACTGCTGCACGTCAAGACCGTGGACGCGCAGTTCGGTGGGGCCTGTGGTCAGGTGACCGCCCGCCTGCCGTTCGCCAAGAACACCGACAACATCAAGCACGTGGAGTCGGACCAGATCCCGGAAAACAGCTTCAAGCTGGCCAAACAACGCGCCCAGAAGATCAACTCGGCGCACGGTGAACACGTGTCCTGGCTCCATCGCGACCCCTACACGGACGTCTTCGAGTTCGTGGAGAAGGGACTGGGGATCACCGCCTACTGACGGGCCCGCCTCGGCCGGATACGCGGTTTTCTCCGGTGTCCACTGTCGCCGTACTGTTTCCTACGTCGCATCGGGGTCGTAGGGAGTCGTATTCGTGGCCAAGCTCACGCTCGCGCAACTGGAGCGGCATCTGTTCGCCGCCGCGGACATCCTCCGCGGCACCATGGATGCCTCCGAGTACAAGGACTACATCTTCGGGCTGCTCTTCCTGAAGCGGGCCAACGACGAGTTCGAGGCCGCGCGGGACCGGATCCGTGAGTACGCCGCCAAGGAGCTCGGACTCGACGGCGAGGATGTGGACGGCTACCTGGAGCAGGACTCCGCGTACAGCGACCGCGACGTGCTCTTCGTCCCGAGGAACGCCCGCTGGAAGTGGATCTCCTCGGCCACCCACAACATCAACGAGGACCGGCTGCGCCCCGCCCTCCAGGCCCTGGAAGGCCAGAACAGCAAGCTCAAGGGCCTCTTCGACCACCTCGACTTCAACCGCATCGGCGGCTCCGGCACCTCCGGTGGCGCGGCCAAGCTCGCCGACCAGCGCCTCAAGCTGCTGATCGCGCACTTCGGGCGGGTCCGGCTGCGGACCGACGACTTCGAGTTCCCCGACCTGATCGGCGCCGCGTACGAGTACCTGATCAAGGAGTTCGCGGACTCGGCCGGCCGCAAGGGCGGCGAGTTCTACACCCCGCGCGCCGTGGTCCGGATGATGGTCGAGCTGCTCGGCCCGAAGCAGGGCATGCGGATCTACGACCCGTGCGTCGGCTCGGGCGGCATGCTCATCCACGCCAAGGAGTACGTGGAGGAGCACGGCGGGGACACCTCGGACATGTTCTTCGCCGGCCAGGACGCCAACAGCGGCTCCTGGATCATGTCCACGATGAACATGGTGCTGCACGGCGTACGCCGCTTCGACCTCACCACCGGCGACACCCTGGCCGAACCGACCCACGTTCCGAAGTCCGACGCGGACCGCTTCGACGGGGTTCTCAGCAACCCGCCGTTCTCCATGGACTACGTGGCCGCCGACCTCCAGTACGCCGCCCAGCGCACGACGTACGGCATGACCAGCGAGCGCGGCAAGGCCGACCTGATGTTCCTCCAGCACATGCTGTGGGAGACCAAGCAGGAGGGACCCCATGGCCCCGGCATGGTCATCACGGTCATGCCGCACGGTGTGCTGTTCCGGGGCGGCGGCGAGCAGGAGATCCGCACCAAGCTGCTCGACGAGGACGCGATCGAGGCCGTCATCGGCCTGGCCCCCAACCTCTTCTACGGGACCGGCATCCCGGCCTGCATCCTGCTGCTGCGCCCGCCGGGCCGCAAGGACCCGGCGCGCGCGGGCAAGGTGCTGTTCATCAACGCGGACCGCGAATACCACTCGGAGCGCGCTCAGAACGTCCTGCTGCCGGAGCATGCAGAGAAGATCGTCACCACCTTCCATGGCTACACCGAGGTGCCGGGCTTCTCGCGGATCGTGAGCCGCGAGGAGTTGGCGGCCAACGACGACAACCTCAACATCCGCCGTTACGTGGACAACACCCCGCCGCCGGAGCCGCAAGACGTGCGGGCCCACCTGGTGGGCGGGGTGCCGCGCGCGGAGATCGAGGCGAAGAGGGAACTGCTGGACGCGTACGGGGTGAAGCTGACCGACCTGTTCGCGGAGCGTTCCCCGCTGGACCCCGACTACGTGGACTTCCTACCGGAGGGCAGCCGCCCGGACGCGGCGCGGCTGGCGGAGCTGGCCCGCCCGCGCGAGGAGGTGCTGCGGGCCGCGTTCGGACGGTGGTGGGAGAAGGAGGCCCGCCACCTGGAGGCGGTGGCCGCCACCCCGGAGCGCCTGGCCGACCTGACCGCGTCGGAGCGCAAGGCCGGGCTGATGGCGGTACGCGGTGAGCTGATCGAGTCGTTCGTGGAGCGGCTGGGCGAGGTGGACCTCCTCGACTGCTACGCGCTCGCGGGCGCGGTGGCCGGCTGGTGGTACGAGGCCAAGTACGACCTGCTCGCGCTGTCGGAGAACGGCTTCGCGGGCGTCCTGGACGGCTGGGTCGAGAACGTAGACACCCTGCTGGCGCCGGAACAGGACCCGAAGACCCGCAAGCTGCGCAAGCGGACCGCCGCCGAGCGCCGACAGGCGTACGACCACAAGGTGGTCGCGGCCATCGCACCGGAGTTCCTGGAGAGGCTTGCGACGGCGGACGCGCGCAAGGCGGAGCTGGACGCGCGGTGGAAGGAACTCAACGCGGAACCGGAGCCGTCGGAGGACGGCGAGGCGGACGACGAGGACGCGTTGACGCGCGAGGCGGTCGCTCTGAGCGTGGAGCAGCTGGCGGAGCTGGCGCACGTGAGGAAGGAGCGCACCAAGGCCACCGCTCTGATCAAGCGCCTGGAGGCGGACTTCTGGTTCCCCTGGCCGAGCGACCCGCCCAAGCTGGGCGAGGACCCGCCGGGCCTGTTCGCGGCGCGGCAGAAACTGGCGCTGGACCCGGAGGCCGAGCGGCGGGTGGTGCTGGAGCTGCTCCGGGACGACCTGGCGGGCAAGCTGGAGGGGCATGTGGTCCGCAAGCGGCGCGAGTTGGCCGATGCGTACGGGGTGTGGTCAGACAAGTATGTGGTGTCGCTCAAGGAGATCCGCGCGGAGCGCGAGCGAGCGGCGGCCACGCTGGACGGCTTCTTGAAGGAGCTGGGCTATGCGGAATGATGGTTGGCAGACAATTCCGCTGGGATCGATCCTCGCCGAGCCGATTCGCAACGGAATCTCGCCGGTAGAGAGTCAAGTCTGGACTGGCGTCGAGATGCTGGGCCTTGGCTGCCTTACGCCAAACGGATTTCAGCCGAGGCAACTTAAGCACGCCCCTTCGGCTGTGTTTGGCCAGCACTCGGCAGTCTTGACTGACGGAGATCTTCTAGTTAGCCGAGCTAACACGCGTATTCTGGTGGGGATGGCGGGAATCTATCGGGATATTGGTGTCCCCTGCATCTATCCCGACCTGATGATGAGGCTGCGGACTTCGGGTAGATATATTCCGGAGTTCCTTGAAATTGTGCTTCGGGCGCCAGAAGCTAGGCGATGCATCGCAGCATTGGCGCAGGGTACATCCGATAGCATGGTCAAGATTTCCGCTGATGTGATCAACCGGATGGAGATCCCAGACGTCCCCATTTCTGATCAGCAGAGATTTGTTGCGGGGCTTGATGCTGTATCAACATTGGAGCGAGGTCTCTGTTCTGGGATTCTTAAGATTCGGAATGTGCGGAGCGGACTTCTGGGCCGCGAATTCAGTGAGGGAGTAGGTGGCGGTTGGCCACTCAAGGAGATTGGCAACCTGTGTGAGGTGAGCTCCGGTGCAACCCCGAGTAGAGCTGCGGGGTCTCGATACTTCAGCAGCTCGGGCATGCCGTGGGTGAAGACCTTGGACCTCAATGAGGGGCTAATCTCGGCGACAGATGAGACGCTGACCGAGGCTGCTATTTCTGAGTTGCGGATGCGTCAGTTCCCGGAACGCTCGGTCCTGGTGGCCATGTATGGAGGATGGGAACAGATTGGCCGTACAGCGATTCTCGGAGTTCCCGCTGCGGTGAATCAAGCGATTGCGGTTCTCCAGCCGCTTGGTGGCCTAAACCCTGACTATCTATTGCTTGCGATGCAACATATGCGGCATCAGTGGCGTCGATTTGCGGCTAGCACTAGGAAGGATCCGAATGTTACGAAATCGGATGTTCTCGGGTTTAGGATTCCAGTTCCGCCGTATGGCGACCAGGTGAGAATCGTACAGCTTGCCGCGGCGTCGTTGCAGGATATTACGGCCGCCGAGCAGCAGTTGAATGGGTTGCGTAAGCTTAAGGAGGGCCTTACTAGTGAGCTGATTTCGGGTCAGAGAAGCTTTGTTGGCGGGTTGTCGAAGTGACGGCTGGCCAGGCCGTGAGCCGGAGTCGACCACATGGGCCCGAGGGCTCAGAAGAGGAGCTTCGCGTCCTTGATGGCTGTGACGAACGATGACCAGCCGGCTGCAGAGAAGACCACAGCGGGGCCGTGCGGCGTCTTCGAATCGCGGACCGGGATGCCCGACGGGTGGCAGTCAAGGACCTCGACGCAGGTGCCGCCGTCACCACTGCTGTAGGACGATTTACGCCAGCCGGTCAGTGATGCCGAGTCCTGGATGGTGCGCTCAGTCATGGTGTCCGTACCCCTCGGCCGTCGCTCGCAGCAGGGCGACTGACTCCTTGTGGGGTAGTGCATCGCCCAATGCGCGAGTGTATGTGTGCTGGAGTCTCTGGACCAGGGCAGGGGAGTCATGAAGCTTGCCCATGAGCACTCCCTCTCCGTACGCAGCCGGAGGCTGGTCTTCGAAGGACATGAGCGACAACACCCCCTGAAGTAGTGGGTGGTAGCCCAAGTTGAACGGCAGGATGTGGACCCGTACACGCTCGCGCTCTGCCAGGCGAACGATGTGCATCATCTGCTCCGACATGATCTCCGCGCTACCGATTGGGCGGCGTAGCACTGCCTCATCCAGCAGCGTCCACACTACGGGCGTCACTGGATCATCGAGGATCTTCGCGCGTTCAAGACGTGTGACAACGAGCCTGTCACACTCCTCTTCACTCCGCGGGGGGAAGGCAGGCCGTAGAACCGCACGGGCGTAGCGATCTGTTTGCAGGATGCCCGGCACTAGTGTGAGGGCGAACTCCTGGATCATTGCTGCCTGCTGTTCGAGTAGCAGCGCCGCTTCGAAGTAGTCGGCGACCGCCGCGTCCTCCTCCGGTAGGAAGCTGCTCAGCACGTTCCCCGTGTTCAGTGCCCTGTCCAGGCGTCGCGCGTCTTCCTTCGACGGGACGCGGCGGCCCGCCTCGATGTGGGAGATGTGCGAGCGGGTCATGATCGCCGCGTCGGCCAGTTGCTGCTGGGTGAGCCCGGCCGTCTCGCGCTGCGCCTTCAACCAGTCCCCATAGATGTTGCTCACGGTCAACTCCCATGTGACAGAGGCGTTGTCACACGCCACCCACTGGCGAGGCTACTCCGCTTCGTCTCACCCTGTGAGGGGATCGCTACTCAGCGATGTCCCGTGATGTCCCTGCGCCCGGCCGTTCCTGGCCGTGCACGCAAGGACCCCCGCGACCGCTCTGAACGGTCCGGGGGCGTGGACGCCAACCAACAGGAGTTGACGACGTGTTGCACTGTATCGCCCGCCTCTTCGAGGCGTTGCTGTACCTGCTCTGGGCCGACCCGGGTTCCCGGGTGGTGCCCGACCGGCCCGGCACCCCGTACTGCCCCGCCCGCGCACGCCGCGCCCACGCCCGCCGGCAGCGGGCCCGGCGGGTGGCGTTGTGGCTGGCCCTGCACGGGGTCGATATCGGGCCACGTGTCATCCACGGCCGGGTGGTGGCCGCGTGATGGGCCGGTGTGCCGACGAGGGGCGGTTGCTGCCCTGGGCCAGTCCGGACGGGAAGCCCTGCTACCTGATGGGCGACGGGAGCGGATACCTCTCCCGCGTCGCCGACAACGTCGAGAGCGTGCAGCTCGGCATGGCCGTCGAACTGCTGGACCACGCCGACGACATGCTCTCCGACTGCCGTGCCACCTCCGCTCAGCTCCATTACCTCGCCGCCCGCATGGCCGAGGCGCTGCGCGACGTCCACCGCATCGCCCGCAGCCGGGGCGCCCGGCTGCCCGTCCCGGTCCATGACGGGGACGAGCCGCCTCCCGGAACGTAAGGGCGCCCCGCATGTCCGGGTACGTGACCGGCTCCACCCGCTCCCGTACGGCCTGATCCCTCCCGCTCACCCCCGCTGCCCCGCACAATGGATCACCTGAGCGGGCAGTGGGCGGAGGGCGCGGGGGCATGGTGGTTCAAATCGAGCGGGACGAGGTCGAGCGGCCCATCGTCGACCAGCTGGTGGCGATGGGCTGGACCCACATCCCCGGCAAGCAGGTCGGCATGCTGAATGCCGGCATGCCGCTGCTCGCCGACAAGCTGAGCGACGCCCTGCGCCGCATCAACGTCCGGGCCGCCGACGGCAAGCCGTGGATGAGCGATGCCGACGCGGCCCGTGCCATCTCCGAGCTCGCCGCAGGCACCGCAGGCACCGGCGGCAAGAGCGTCGCGCACGCCAACTTCGCCGCCACCGACCTGCTGCTCAGCGGGTCCGTCCTCAGCAACCCGTCCGCCGGGCACGGCGGGGCCTCCGCGACCGTGCAGTACATCGAGTGGCATGAGGAGCGCGTCAACCTCAACACGTTCACCGTCGTCGACCAGTTGCGTGTCACGAACAGCTCCGGTGAGCTGTCGATACTCGACATCGTCCTCTTCGTGAACGGCATCCCGCTCGTCGCCGTCGAGTGCAAGAGCCCCGAGCTGTCCGACCCCATCCGCAGCGCCGTCCTCGACCTGCGGCACTACGCGGGCGACCCGCTCGCCGACGACGAGCGCGACGGCACCGACCTGCCGCCGCCCGCCGGCGTGCCCGAGCTGTTCCGGACCGTCCAGCTGCTGGTCGCCGCGACCGATCAGACCGCGTACCTGGGCACCGTCACCTCCACCCCCGACCACTTCCACCCCTGGCGCAGCATCGAGCCGGAGAACGAGCCCACGCTCAGGGCCGGGCTGCCCAAGGGCACCGGCAAGCTCAACGAACGGCACAAGCTCGTCGGCGTCGTGCTGCGGCCCGCCGCGCTGCTCAACCTCGTACGCCACTACGTCATCCCGCTCCCCGTCGAGAGCGAGTCCGGCGGTACCCGCACCGTCAAGGCCGTCGCCCGCCACCAGCAGTACCGCGCGGCCGAGAAGGCGGTGCACAAGCTGCGGAACGGGCGCTGCCGCGGCCCCCTCGTACCAGACGACGAGCGCGGCGGGATCATCTGGCACACCCAGGGCTCCGGCAAGAGCCTCACCATGGCCTTCCTGGTACGCCGGATCCATCTGCACCACGATCTCAGCGAGTTCACGGTGGTCGTGGTCACCGACCGGACCCAGCTCCAGACCCAGCTCTCCAAGACCCTCAGGCTCAGCGAGTCGGACGTGCAGACCGCCGAGACCCGCACCCAGATGGAGGGCCTGCTGAGGGACGGTGGGCGGCGTGTCGTCTTCGCGATGATCCAGAAGTACGGCACCGGAATCGACTTCGCTGGAGACGGGGACGGCGACGGCTCGGGTGACGGGGACGGCCGGGACCTCGCGGGGGAGTACGCGGACGCCGAGCGGGCCAGGAAGCTGCCCAAGCCGAAGTCCGAGGCCGCGCCGCCCGTGGTGGACTTCCCCGAGTGCAACAGGTCCGCCGACATCCTCGTCCTGGTCGACGAGGCCCACCGCTCGCACACCAGCGTGCTCCACGCCGCCCTGCGCAAGGCGATCCCGAACGCGGCGAAGATCGGATTCACCGGTACGCCGATCATGACCGAGCGGGCCGACGACACCCGCCGGATCTTCGGCGCGTTCCTCGACACCTACCGGATGGCCGAGGCCGAACGCGACGGTGTCGTCGTCCGTATCCGCTACGAGGGCCGTACCGGCAAGGGCAAGGTCTTCGACAAGGACGGCCTGGACCGGAACTTCGCCGACCTGGTCCGCGACCGAACGGCTGAGGAGCGCCGGACGCTGCTCAAGCGCACGCCCACCGAGCGCGACGTGGCCGAGTCCCAGCCGATGATCCGGGCCAAGGCCGAGGACATGCTGGAACACTGGGTCACCTGGGTGCTGCCCGGCGGCGGCTTCAAGGCCCAGGTCGCCGCCGTCAGCCGCAGGGCGGCCGTGGAGTACCACCACGCCCTCCGGCTCGCGCGCGACACCCTGCTGGCCGACCTCGCCGCTTTCGACCCGGAGTCGCTGGCCGGGACCCCGCTGGACAAGCTGCCTCGGCGCGAGCGCTACCTCTACCAGGCCCACCAGTACCGCGCACTGCTGCGCCGGATCGACTTCGTGCCGGTCGTCTCCCCTGGAGAGGAGAAGAAGCGGCGCCAGTGGCTGCACTGGACGGAGAAGACCCGGCAGGACGCGTACATCGAACGCTTCCACCAGGCCTTCCCGCTCCTGGAAGCGGAAGCGGACTGGCTCACCGCCGTGCCCTTCGACCCGCCCGCACAGGACCTCACGGGCCCGGACGGCGGTGCCGGCGACCACCCCTGGTCCCAGGACGCCGCCGAGGCGCAGCCGACGGCCGTGCCCGACCCCGTGCACCCCGACAGCCCCATCGCCTTCCTCATCGTGAAGTCCATGCTGCTCACCGGATTCGACGCCCCCCGCGAGCAGGCGCTCTACCTGGACCGGCCGATCCGGGACGCCGAGCTGCTCCAGGCGGTGGCCCGGGTCAACCGGCCCGCGCCGGGCAAGGAGGTCGGATACGTCGTCGACTACTACGGCGTCTTCGAGCACCTGACGGGCGCGCTCGCCGCGTACGACCAGGCGGACGTCGACGACACGATGCGCGGACTGTCCGCGGAGCTCGACGGTTTGAAGCCGGCGGCTGACGCGGTGCGCGACCTCCTGCTCACCTACGGGCTCGGCGACGCGGACCTCGCCGACCCGGCCACGCTGGGCGGCAAGCTGGAAGCCTTCGACCCCGAACCCGCCCGGTTCGCGTTCGACACCGCGCTGCACGAGTTCCTCGCCGTGTTGGAACGCGTACTCCCGCACGAGGACGGTCTGGAGTACGTGGCCCACGCCCGGCTCTGGGGCATGCTGCAGAAGCGCGTCCGCAGGCTCTACCGGGACGCGCCGGGCGGGACGTTCACCCTGCGCCGCTACGGTCGCAAGGTACGCGCGATGATCGCCGATCATCTGGAGGGGCCGGAGATCGACCAGGTCATCGCCCCCGTGTCGGTGGGCTCTCCCGCCTTCGACGACCACGTCCGCAGGCTCCCCGCGCGCGAGGCCGCCGCGGAGATGGGGCACGCGCTCCGCTTCCACCTGGAGGAGCGGGTCAAGCGGGAGGATCCGGGGAAGTACCAGGAGCTCTCGGAGCGCCTGGAGGAGATCCTGCGGGATCTCCCCGGACGTTTCGAGGATCAGGTCCGGGAGTTCGGCGACCTGATCGACAAGGCTCGTGGGGAGGATGCGGAGGACCCTGCCACGGAGGGGCTCAGCCCACTGGAGCAGAAGGTGTACCGGCTGCTGGACAAGCTCCTGGCCGAGAACCCCGGCGTCGCGAGGGGTCAGGCCGCTGCCGATGCCCGCCCGCTGGTGGAAGCGGTGTGCGATACGGCCGGGCAGACCATGGCCAAGGCCTCCTACCAGGGCCAGCATCAGGACGTCACGGCGCTGGCGAGCAGCATGCAGAACCGGCTGCTGGGCGGCGGGCTGAAGCCGGCCGGCGGCGACTGGGCCCCCTTGCGTGCCGTCGCGGAGGGCCTCGCGGCGTACGCGGCGGCGCACAAGCAGCAGTTCCTGGCCCGGTCCCGGGGAGAATAGGGCGCGTGAGCGCCCTTGCCGAAGACAGCCGGTCCCCCTCCATGGCAGAGGGGGGCCTTCTGGCCGTCGACGGCCTGGAGCTGCGGGTGCGGGTCAGCGCGCGCCGTAGGCGCTTCGCGCTCACGGTGGAGCCGGACGCCGGTCTGACCCTCCACACACCCGAAGGCCGTCCGGTCGCCGACGCGGAGGACTTCGTCCGTGCCCACCGGTCCTGGCTGGTGGACAAAGTCGGGATGCGCGAGGCGACCCGCCCGCTGAACCCAACGAAACGACTCGCAGAGGGGGAGGTCTTCCGCTATCTGGGCCGGACCTACCGGCTCAGCCTGGCCGCGGAACAGCCCACCGGGAGAAGGGTCCGGCTGATTGCCGGCCGTCTGGTCATGGGCGAGGAGACGGCAGCCGATCCGGGGCGGGGGAGAGCGGCTCTCGTCGACTGGTACTGCCGGGCGGGGCAGAAGTGGGTGTCCGGGCGGCTGCAGCCATGGGCGGCACGCATGGCAGTCGCGGAGCCGGAACTCGACGTGCGCGACCTGGGAAGCAGGTGGGGAAGCTTTCGTCACGACGGTGAGCGAGCCGGATGCGGACGGATGAGCCTCGGCTGGCCGCTCTTCCAGCTTCCGATGCACCTCGTGGACTACGTCGTCGCCCACGAACTGGCCCATGTGCGCGTGTCCGGACACCGGGCCGACTTCTGGCGGCTGCTGGGGCAGGCGCTGCCCGAGTACCAGGAACGCAAGAACGAGCTCGACGAACTGGGCCGCCGCATGTGGATGGGCGAGATCGCCTAACCACGCTGTGCGGCCGGACCGCCCGAGTCCACCGTGCGCAGCGCGAACCACAGCTCCATCCGGACGTCCGGGTCGTCCAGGTCCCGGTCCAGCAGGACCGCGCAGCGCGCCACGCGCTGGCGCACGGTGTTGCGGTGCACCCCCAGGGCGGCGGCCGTACGGTCCCAGCCGCCGTGGTGCGCCAGCCAGACCCGCAGGCTCTCACGCAGCGCGGGGGAGAGCGGCCCGAGCAGGGCCTCGGCGTGGGCGCGGGCCTCGGCCTCCCCGACCAGGCCCGCGAAGCCGGCGTCGGCGTGCCGGGCCAGCGGGGTACGGGCCGCCTCCGCGCGCTGGAGCGCCCGCCCGGCCTGGGCGTCGGCCGCGGCCAGGGCGCCCGGCTCCGCGGGAGCGCTCACCCCCAGCCGCCAGCCCGGCTGCGCGCCGGGCTCCCGGTCGGTCAGCAGCCGTACGCCGCCCTCGTGCGGGTCCAGCAGTACGGTGCCCAGCGCGGCCGCGAGGGCCTGCGGATCCCCCGTGCCGCGGGCGTGGACGGCGTACCACGGCCCGGCGGCCAGGGCCGCGGCGGGATCCCCGTCGAGCAGCAGCCGGGTCAGGGCCGCGGCCTCGACCCCGGCAGGCCGCTCGGCGGTGAGCAGGGTCAGCAGTACGGCGGCCACCGAGGCCACGGTGTGGTCGCCGGGGGCGCGGGCCGGGGTCGCGGTGCCGAGCGCGGCCCGCCCGGCCAGGGCGTAGGCGGCCAGGTGGTGGCCGCCCGCCCGGTCCGTGGCCGTGGCGGGCCCGCCCTCGCGGCCGACCCGGGCCAGCAGCGCGGACAGCGCCTCCCGGGCCGGGGCGGGCAGCTCCGGGCCCGCCGTCCGGCCGCCCGGCCACAGGGCGACCGAGCCGCCCAGGCTCGCGGCGAGCCGGGCCAGCACCGCCGGGACCGGATCGGGCCGGGCCGCGGCCGCCGCCAGCGCCTGCTGGGCCTCCGTGGTCCGGCGCAGCTCCCGGGTCCGGGCCTCCGCCGTCAGCCGCCCCACCGCGCGGGCGACCGCCGAGAACGGGGTCCGCGGCGGAACCTCCAGCAGCGGCAGCCCGTGCCGGGCGCAGGCCTGCGCCAGCGCTGCCGGGACCTCCTCGTGCACCGGGGCCACGCCGAAGCCGAGGGCGGCCGCCCCCGCCCCGGCCAGCCGGGCCACGTACCCGTCGGGGTCCCCGGCGGGGCCCGCCCCGGCGGTCAGCAGCAGCTCGCCGCCGAGCAGGTAGGGGGAGGGGTCGGGCATCTCGGAGGCGTGCACGCCGTGCACCCCGGCGGTGTCCGGCCCGGCCAGGTGGCGCAGGCCGAGATCCCGGTCGGCGAGCAGTGAGGCGAGGAGCACCGGCGGGGTGAGCGGCTCCCCGGCGGGCCCGTTGCCGTACTCCGGATCACGAGCAGCGGCAGCCATGGATACTCCGTACACATCAGCAGGGCTAGATGGATGAAACGTACACTCCCCACCCTCGTGCGGCCCGCTTACGCTCGAAGTACCGCACACGTCAGGCCAGAGAAAGAGGCACAGCCATGAGCACGCAGCCGCGCGGACCCGTCGACTCCTCCCGCATCCCGCGCTACGCGGGCCCGGCGACCTTCGCCCGGCTGCCCCGCCTCGACGAGGTCGGCTCCGCCGACGTCGCCGTCGTCGGCGTGCCCTTCGACTCCGGCGTCTCCTACCGCCCCGGCGCCCGCTTCGGCGGCAACGCCATCCGCGAGGCCTCCCGCCTCCTGCGCCCCTACAACCCGGCGCAGGACGCCTCCCCCTTCGCCCTCGCGCAGGTCGCGGACGCCGGTGACATCGCGGTCAACCCCTTCAACATCAACGAGGCCGTCGAGACGGTCGAGGCCGCGGCCGACGAGCTCCTGGCGGGCGGCTCCCGCCTGATGACCCTCGGCGGCGACCACACCATCGCCCTTCCGCTGCTGCGTTCCGTCGCCAAGAAGCACGGCCCGGTCGCGCTGCTGCACTTCGACGCGCACCTGGACACCTGGGACACCTACTTCGGCGCCGAGTACACCCACGGCACCCCGTTCCGCCGCGCCGTGGAGGAGGGCATCCTCGACACCGAGGCCCTCTCCCACGTCGGCACCCGCGGCCCGCTGTACGGCAAGCAGGACCTCGACGACGACGCCAAGATGGGCTTCGGCATCGTCACCTCGGCGGACGTCTACCGCCGCGGCGCCGACGAGGTTGCCGACCAGCTGCGCCAGCGCATCGGCGACCGCCCGCTCTACATCTCCATCGACATCGACGTCCTGGACCCGGCGCACGCGCCCGGCACCGGCACCCCCGAGGCGGGCGGCATGACCTCCCGCGAGCTCCTGGAGATCATCCGCGGCCTGTCCTCCTGCAACCTCGTTTCCGCCGACGTGGTCGAGGTGGCCCCGGCGTACGATCACGCGGAGATCACCTCGGTCGCGGCCTCGCACACCGCGTACGAGCTCACCACGATCATGAGCCGCCAGATCGCGGCGGCGAAGGCGAAGTAGGAAGGGCACCGCACCCCCGTGACGCACGACCACGACCTGGTACTCCGTCCCACCGAGGCCCAGACGGCCGCCGCCCTGGCCGCGCCGCCGGGGCGGACGGGCGGGGACCTGGTCGTGGAGACACTGCGTTCGCTGGGCGCCACCACCGTGTTCGGACTGCCGGGGCAGCACGCCCTCGGCCTGTTCGACGCGGTGGGCCGTTCCGACCTGCGGCTGGTCACCCTCCGGGTGGAGAACAACGCGGGCTTCGCCGCCGACGCGTACGGCCGGATCACCGGCGAGGCCGCGCCGCTGCTGCTGTCCACCGGCCCCGGTGCCCTTACCGCCCTGCCGGCCTTGGCCGAGGCGGCGGCGGCCTCGGCCCCCGTCCTCGCCGTCTCCTCCCAGGTACCCGTCGCGGGCCTCGGCGGCGGGCGGCGCGGCCACCTGCACGAGCTGCGCGACCAGGCCGCGTCCTTCCGGGACGTGGTCAAGTCCGTCCACGAGGCGCGCACCCCCTCCCAGATCCCCTCGGTGATCGCCGAGGCCTGGGAGTCCGCGCTCACCGCCCCGCACGGCCCGGTCTGGGTGGAGATCCCCGAGGACGTGCTGCGGTCGGAGACAATCGTCCCGCAGGTCACCGGCATGGACGCGACCCCGCACGAGCTCGCCCCCCGACCCGAGCTGACGGCGGTGGCGGCCCACTGGCTGTCACGGGCCTCCCGTCCGGTGATCATCGCCGGCGGCGGGGTCGTCCGCGCGGACGCCTCCGGCAAGCTCAGGCAGCTGGCGGAGCGCCTGAACGCCCCCGTGGTCACCACCTTCGGCGGCAAGGGCGCCTTCCCCTGGACGCACCCGCTGTCCCTGCAGTCCTGGCTGGAGGACCGCCACATGACGGACTTCCTGGAGGACGCCGACGTGCTCCTCGTCGTCGGCTCGGGCCTGGGCGAACTGTCGTCGAACTACCACACGTTCTTCCCCACGGGCCGGATCGTCCAGATCGACGCCGACCTCGGCAAGCTGGAGTCCAACCACCCCGCCCTGGGCATCCACGCGGACGCCCGCCTCGCCCTCCAGGCCCTGCTGGAGACGGTGACCGAGCGGCAGGACGACCACGCCCCCGAGCGGGTCCGCATGGTCCTGGAGGACATCGCCGCCCGCCTCGCCGACCAGGACCTGGCCCTGGAGCAGTCCCTCCTGGCCTCGATCCGGTCCGCGCTGCCGCCCCGCTCCCCGTCCTTCTGGGACATGACGATCCTGTCCTACTGGGCGTGGTCGGCCTTCGACGCCAAGCACCCCAACACGATGCACTCGGCCCAGGGCGCCGGCGGCCTCGGCTACGCCTTCCCGGCGGCCCTCGGCGCCTGCGTCGCCGATCCGGGCAGCCCCGTCCTCGCCGTCTCCGGGGACGGCGGCGCGATGTACTCGCTCGCGGAGCTGGCCACCGCCCGGCAGCACGACCTCGACGTCACCTGGCTGATCGTGGACGACGGCGGCTACGGCATCCTGCGCGAGTACATGACCGACGCCTTCGAGGGACGCACCACGGGCACCGAGCTCACCCGCCCCGACTTCGTCGCCCTCGCGGAGTCCTTCGGCGTCCCGGCCGCCACGACCACCCCCGACTCCCTGACGGCCGACCTCAAGAAGGCCCTCGCCACCCCGGGTCCCTCGGTCCTCGTCCTCCCGGCCACCCTCAGGATGTTCGCCCCGACCCACCTCTGAGCCCTGCCGCGCGCCGCCCGCCCGCGCCCCCGGGCGGGGGCGCGGGCGACCCGGACGGCGCACAGTACGGGGCTCCCCGCGTGCGCCGGAGGCCACCGGCGTACACGTTCGAATCGTTGCGGCGGGATGAAATCCGCCGGTCGGGGCGTTCCCGCTTCCGGCAGGACAGGACCGAACGGGGAGGCCTACGTGGCGGCGGCACAGACAGCGGCGGGGGAGAAACAGGGCTGGGGCAGGCGGCTGGCCGGCTACACGTGGCGGTACAAGGCCAACGTGCTGCTCGCCCTCGGCTCCTCGCTGGCGGGCATGGCCGTCATGGCACTCGTACCGCTGGTCACGAAGGTGATCATCGACGACGTCATCGGGGACCACACCAGGCCCATGGGCCCCTGGGCCGGGATGCTCATAGCCGCGGCCCTGCTCGTGTACGTCCTCACCTACATACGCCGCTACTACGGCGGACGCCTCGCCCTCGATGTGCAGCACGACCTGCGCACCGACATGTACGACACCATCTCCCGCCTCGACGGCCGCCGCCAGGACGAGCTGTCCACGGGCCAGGTCGTGGGACGCGCCACCACCGACCTCCAGCTCATCCAGGGCCTGCTCTTCATGCTCCCGATGACCATCGGGAACTTCCTGCTCTTCGGGATATCCCTGGGGATCATGCTGTGGCTCTCGCCGCTGCTGACCGTCGTCGCCCTGCTGATGGCCCCCGCGCTCTGGTTCATCGCCAAGCGCAGCCGCAAGAAGCTCTTCCCCGCCACCTGGTACGCGCAGAGCCGGGCCGCCGCCGTCGCGGGCGTCGTCGACGGGGCCGTGACCGGCGTACGCGTCGTCAAGGGCTTCGGCCAGGAAGAGCAGGAGACCGCCAAGCTCCGCGACGCCGGACGCCGGCTGTTCGCCGGGCGGATGCGGGCCATCCGGCTCAACTCCCGCTACACCCCCGCCCTGCAGGCCGTGCCCGCGCTCGCCCAGGTCGCCATGCTGGCGCTCGGCGGCTGGCTGGCCACCGAGGGGCGGGTCACCCTCGGCACCTTCGTCGCCTTCTCCACCTACCTCGCCCAGCTCGTCGGACCCGTGCGCATGCTCGCCATGGTCCTCACCGTCGCCCAGCAGGCTCGCGCCGGCGGGGAGCGGGTCTTCGAGCTCATCGACACCGAGCCCGCGATCCGCGAGGGCGCGCACGAGCTGCCCGCCGACGCGCCCGCCACCGTCGAGTTCGAGGACGTCCGCTTCGGCTACGACCCCGAGCGGCCCGTCCTCGACGGGTTCTCGCTGTCCGTGGCGGAGGGCGAGACCGTCGCCGTCGTCGGTGCCTCCGGCAGCGGGAAGTCCACCGTCTCGCTCCTCATGCCGCGCTTCTACGACGCCGACGGCGGCACCGTCCGCATCGGCGGCCACGACGTCCGCGAGCTGACCTACGCGTCCCTGCGCGGCGCGATCGGACTCGTCCCCGAGGACTCCTTCCTCTTCTCCGACACCATCCGCGCCAACATCGCCTACGGCCACCCCGGCGCCACCGACGAGCAGATCGAGGCCGCCGCCCGCGCCGCCCAGGCCGACGGGTTCGTCCGAGCCCTGCCCGCCGGGTACGACACCAAGGTGGGAGAGCAGGGTCTGACCCTCTCCGGCGGCCAGCGCCAGCGGATCGCCCTGGCCCGCGCGATCCTGACCGACCCCCGGCTGCTGCTCCTCGACGACGCCACGTCCGCCGTGGACGCCCGCGTCGAGCACGAGATCCACGAGGCCCTGCGCGCCGTCATGGCCGGTCGCACCACCCTGCTGATCGCCCACCGCCGCTCCACGCTCGCGCTGGCCGACCGGATCGCCGTACTCGACCAGGGGCGGCTCGCCGAGATCGGGACGCACGCGGAGCTGCAGGAGCGCTCGCCGCTCTACCGCAGGCTGCTGACCGACCCCGACGCGCTCGGCGCCGGCTCGCCGCGGACCCCGGACGCCCTCGCGATGGCCGAGTTCGAGAGCGAGCTCGACCGCGACCTCGAACGCGACATCGAGCTGGAAGCCGAGATCGACTCCGAGCCCGTCAACGCCAAGCGCAGGGTCCCCGCCGGGATCACCCCCGAGCTGTGGCGCCGCCGCGAGGAGCCCGACGGGGCCCCCGCGACGGCTCCCGCCGCCGGCGCCGGGGCGCCCGGAGCCGGCCACTCCATGGCCGGCGCGGTGGCCGGGACGCCCGCCACCCCCGAACTCCTCGCGCAGGTGGCCGCGCTGCCGCCCGCCGACGACCGGCCCGACGTGGACGAGGCGCGCGCCGCGGCCGCCGAGGACGGCTACGGGCTGCGCCGCCTCCTCAAGGGGTTCTGGGCGCCGCTCGCCATCAGCCTCGCCCTCGTCGCCGTGGACGCGGGCGCCGGACTGCTGCTGCCCGTCCTGATCCGGTACGGCATCGACCAGGGCGTGGAAGCCGCCGTGCTCGGCGCCGTCTGGGCGGCCGCGGGGCTCGCCCTCGCGGTCGTCGTCGCCCAGTGGGCCGCGCAGTTCGCCGAGACCCGGATGACGGGCCGCACCGGCGAGCGGGTCCTGTACTCCCTCCGCGTCAAGATCTTCGCCCAGCTCCAGCGGCTCGGCCTCGACTACTACGAGCGCGAGCTCACCGGCAAGATCATGACCCGGATGACCACGGACGTGGACTCGCTGTCCACGTTCCTGCAGACCGGACTGGTCACGGCCGTCGTCTCCGTCTTCACCTTCTTCGGGATCCTCGTCGCCCTGCTCGTCCTCGACGTCGAGCTCGCCCTGATCGTCTTCGCGACCCTGCCCGTCCTGGTCATCGGGACGATCGTGTTCCGCCGCAAGTCCGTCGCCGCCTACGAGCTCGCCCGCGACCGGGTCAGCCTGGTCAACGCCGACCTCCAGGAGTCCGTCTCCGGTCTGCGCATCGTCCAGGCCTTCCGCCGCGAGGGCTCCGGCGCCACCCGCTTCGCCGAGCGCAGCGACTCCTACCGGGAGGCCCGGGTCCGTGGCCAGTGGCTGATATCGGTCTACTTCCCGTTCGTCCAGCTGCTGTCCTCGGTGGCCGCGGCCGCCGTACTGATTGTCGGCGCGGGCCGGGTGGAGGCGGGGACGCTCACCACCGGCGCGCTGGTCGCGTACCTGCTCTACATCGACCTGTTCTTCGCCCCCGTCCAGCAGCTCTCCCAGGTCTTCGACGGCTACCAGCAGGCCACCGTCTCCCTCGGCCGCATCCAGGACCTGCTGCGCGAGCCCACCACCACCCCGCGGCCCGAGGCCCCGCGCGAGCTGCCGGAGCTGCGCGGCGAGATCGCCTTCGAGGACGTCCGCTTCCAGTACGGGACGGCCGCCGAACGCGGGGAGAAGGGCGAGGCCCTGGCGGGCATCAGCCTGCGCATACCCGCCGGTCAGACCGTCGCCTTCGTCGGCGAGACCGGAGCCGGGAAGTCCACCCTGGTCAAGATGGTGGCCCGGTTCTACGACCCGACCTCCGGCCGGATCACCGCCGACGGCACCGACCTGCGGGAGCTCGACCTGACGGCGTACCGGCACCGGTTGGGCGTGGTCCCCCAGGAGCCGTACCTCTTCCCGGGGACCGTCCGGGATGCCATCGCCTACGGGCGGCCGGAGGCGAGCGACGCCGAGGTGGAGGCCGCCGCCCGCGCGGTCGGCGCCCACGCGATGATCGCCACCCTCGACGGCGGCTACCTGCACACTGTCGCCGAGCGCGGCCGCAACCTTTCCGCGGGGCAGCGCCAGCTGATCGCGCTGGCCCGCGCCGAGCTCGTCGACCCGGACGTGCTGCTCCTGGACGAGGCCACCGCCGCCCTGGACCTGGCCACCGAGGCCCAGGTCAACCAGGCGACGGACCGGCTCGCGGGCAAGCGCACCACACTGGTGGTGGCGCACCGGCTGACCACCGCCGCGCGCGCCGACCGGGTCGTGGTCATGGACCGCGGCCGTATCGTCGAGGACGGATCCCACGCCGAGCTCCTGGCGCGCGGCGGCCGGTACGCCGAGCTGTGGCGCACCTTCGTCGGGGAGGACGAGCGCGCCGCGGCCTGAGCGGCGGGAGCGGCCGGGCCCCGGGGGTCAGAACTCGCCGAACAGCAGGTTCCCCGGGGCGTCCTCGTCGGTACCGGTGTAGTACTCGCGTACCGCGCCGAGGAGTTCGTCCACCGTCAGGGAGCCGTCCCCGTCCGCGTCGATCCGCCGGAACAGCTCATCGGTGTGGGCGGGGCTCAGGTTCGTGTCGAAGGCCTCCTGCGCCCGGTGGAACTCCTCCGGGCTGATGAGCCCGTCGCCGTCGGTGTCCACGATCGTGAGGATCGCCCGCATCATCGGGCGGAACGAACGGTCGTAGGCCGGTCCGCCCTGCGCGTACAGCCGGGTCATGCCCTGCTTGTACTCCTCGGGGGTGACCTTGCCGTCCCGGTCCAGGTCCAGCTCGGTGAAGAGGTCCTGCCAGAAGTCGGCCAGTCCGCCCATCACCTGGGTGGCCCTGGGCGAGTCGGCCGGTTCCGCGAGGGCGGACAGCAGCCGGGAGCCGAGCGCGATGATGTCGTCGGCGTCGATCACCCCGCTCCGGTCGGCGTCCAGGTGCGTGAAGGCGCGCTCCAGCTTGCGGTCGAGCAGGTCGTTCGTCATGTGAGTGCCTTTCACGGCTGCATCTGCGGTTACGGCGTGCGGACTTGCGGTCACCTAGCGTAATGTCCCGGCCGGTTGTGAACTTCCGCACTCCCGCCGGGGGGTTGTGGATGCACCCGTACGAGGGAGGGGGGTTCGCGGCGGGGCGGCCGGGGTCCTTGGCGACGGCAACCATTCGGGGCGTCCGGGCGTCGTACGTGCGTGCGCACTTCGTCCGTGCGCACGACCGATCGGGGGGCTGGATGGTGAAGGGGCGGGGCGGGCCGGGTCGCCGGGCCGCATCTCTGGGAGCGCTCACGGCGGCCCTGTGGCTCTGTGTCGGTGGCCTGTTCGCCGGGCCGCCCGTCCAGGCCGCGGGTGGGGGCGGAGGCTGTACGGGCCGGCTGGCGCGGACGGTGCCGTTCGACGCGGGTGAGCTGCGCGTCTACAAGAGCCGCAACCGGGCCTGCGCCATGGCCGTGGCCCGGACCGCCGGTGAACGGCGGCGGATGGCGGTGAGCATCCAGCCGCGCGGCGGCGCACCGGTGCGCGACGCCGGGCGATTCACCCGACATGCCGGGCCCGTCACCGTCGGGGCGATCAGCCGCTGTGTGTATGTGAAGGGGAGCGTAGCCGGCGGCTCGGCCGACTCCGGCTGGATCCTGTGCTGAGGGACAGTCCCAACTGGGTCTGTTCAGTGGCGTGTTGGCCCGGCTAGGTTCACGGCGACCGAAGTGAACTCAAGGGGAGGGCGAATGCGCAAGACGCTTCGATGGCTGCTGTCGCTCGTGGTGCTCATCGGCACCATGGGTGCGGCCGGCTCCACGGCACAAGCGGCCACCGCCGCGGCGCCGGCGGCGGCCGCGGACATCAAGGACCAGATCCTCGGCATTCCCGGGATGAGCCTGATCGAGGAGAAGCCGTACCCCGGCTACCGATTCTTCGTGCTGAACTACGAGCAGCCGGTCGACCACCGGCAGCCGTGGAAGGGCACCTTCAAGCAGCGCCTGACCCTGTTGCACAAGGACGTCTCGCGGCCGTCGGTGTTCTTCACCTCCGGCTACAACGTCAACACCAACCCGCGCCGCAGTGAGCCGACGACCATCATCGACGGCAACCAGGTGTCCATGGAGTATCGATTCTTCACACCCTCCCGGCCCGACCCGGCCAACTGGGCCAACCTGGACATCTGGCAGGCGGCCAGTGACCAGCACCGCATCTTCACCGCCCTGAAGAAGATCTACAAGAAGAACTGGCTGGCCACCGGCGGCAGCAAGGGCGGCATGACGGCGACGTACTACGAGCGCTTCTACCCACGCGACATGGACGGCGTCGTCGCGTACGTCGCGCCCAACGACGTAGTCAACAAGGAGGACTCGGCCTACGACCGGTTCTTCGCCAAGGTCGGCACCAAGGAGTGCCGCGACAGGCTGAACGCCGTGCAGCGCGAGGCGCTGGTGCGCCGCGAGCCGCTGAAGGCCACGTACGCGGCGGCCGCCGCCGAGAACGGCTGGACCTTCAGCACCGTCGGCAGCCTCGACAAGGCCTACGAGGCCGTCGTGCTCGACTACGTCTGGGCCTTCTGGCAGTACAGCCTGCTGGCCGACTGCGCCTCGATCCCGGCCGCCGCCACCGCCACCGACCAGGAGATCTGGGACTCGATCGACGCCGTCTCCGGCTTCTCCGCCTACTCCGACCAGGGCCTGGAGACGTACACGCCGTACTACTACCAGGCCGGCACCCAGCTCGGCTCCCCGGACATCAAGCAGCCGCACCTGGGCAACCTCAGCCGCTACGGCTACCAGCCGCCGCGCAACTTCGTGCCCCGCGACATCCCCATGACCTTCCAGCCCGGAGCCATGGCGGACATCGACAGGTGGGTGCGCGACAACGCGAACCGGATGCTCTTCGTGTACGGCCAGAACGACCCGTGGGGCGCCGAGCCGTTCCGCATCGGGTACACGGCCCGCGACAGCTACGTGATGATCGCCCCGGGCGCCAACCACGGGGCGAACGTCGCCAAGCTCCTCGACGGCGAGAAGGCCCTCGCGACCGCCAAGATCCTCCAGTGGGCCGGCGTGGCCCCGGCCGCGACGCTCGCCGACACCGGCCGGGCGGCGCCGCTGGCGGCCCCGGACGCCGAGCTCGACCGGCGTGACCCGGAGCGCGAGCCGCAGCTGCGCCCGTAGGGCGGCGAGGCCGTGAGGCCGTACCCCCGCAGGGGTGAGGGCGTGTCCGCGTTCGGTGCGGGCACGCCCTCCGCCGTACCGGCGGCCGGTCTCAGGAGCCGGACGAGAGCCCGTGGCCCAGCGGGTAGCGGCCGGGGACCGGGACGGGCAGACGGCCCGAGGGCCGCGCCGCCCCCGTCAGGACGCGGGCCGCCGCCCGCATCTCCGCGTCCCCCCAGGAGTACGTCGCCAGCTCCGCCGCGCAGGCCGGCAGCCGGGCCGGGTCGTACGGGTTGCGGAGTGCCACCAGGACCACCGGGACACCGGTGGCGATCAGCTCCGTCACCAGGGTGCGCTGCGGGCCGTCCCCCTCCGGGACGTTGTACGTGCACACCACCACCGCCGCGTGCCCGGCCGCCGCGGCCACCGCGCGCGAGGGCGCCACCGCCGTGGCCCGGCAGCCCAGCGCGGTCAGCTCCCGGGCCAGTACGACGGTGGGCGGGCCGGTCGTGCCGCTGGGGGAGACCGGGTCCGTCCCGGTGACCAGCAGCCGGGGCGCGGCCTTGGCGTCGATCGGCAGCAGCTTGCCGGGATCGGCCAGCAGGGTCGTGGTCGCCGCCGCGATCCGGTCGGCGGCGTCCAGGTGTTCGCGTGCGCCGACGACCGCGCCCACCGCCGCGGCGGAGGGATACACCTCCTCGAACAGGCCCCGGCGGGACTTCAGTTCCAGGATCCGCAGCACCGACTCCTCGACGCGCTCCTCGGTCAGCTCGCCCGACCCGACGGCCGCCAGCACGCTGCGGTGGGCCAGGGGCAGGTCCGGCGGGTTCAGCAACTGGTCGCAGCCCGCCAGTAGGGCCAGTACGGGCACCCGGTCGTCCCCGTACTTCTGGCGGACCCCGGCCATGTCCAGGGCGTCGGTGACCACCACCCCCTGGAAGCCGAGGCGTTCGCGCAGGATGCCGGTGACGATCGGCCGGGAGAGGGTCGCCGGGTCGCCCGAGGGGTCGAGTGCGGGGAAGACGATGTGCGCCGTCATGATCGCGTCCACCCCGGCCTCCACCGCGGCCCGGAAGGGCGGCTCGTCGAGCTCCTCCCAGGCGGCGCGGGTGTGCCGCATGACCGGAAGGCCCACGTGGCTGTCGGTCTCGGTGTCCCCGTGGCCGGGGAAGTGCTTGGCCGTGGCGGCCACCCCGGCGCCCTGGTAGCCGCGCACCTGGGCGGCGACCAGCTCCGCGACGGCGCGCGGGTCGGAGCCGAAGGAGCGGACGCCGATGACCGGATTGGCCGGGTTGACGTTGACGTCGGCCACCGGCGCGTAGTCCTGCCGGATGCCCATGGCCGCCAGTTCCGTGCCCGCGATGCGAGCGGCGCGCCGGGCGTCGGCGGCGGAACCGGAGGCGCCGAGGGCCATGGCTCCCGGGAACAGGGTCGCGGGCCTGCCGATCCGGGCGACGGCGCCGTGCTCCTGGTCGGTGGAGAGCAGCAGCGGGATCCGGGCGCCGGTGGTGAGGGCGGTCTGCTGCAGGCCGGCCGAGAGCGCCGCGATCTGCTGCGGGGCACGGGTGTTGTGGGCCCAGGCGAAGTAGACGATCCCGCCGAGGTGGTAGCGGGAGACCAGCTCGGCGGCGGTGCGCACACCGAACGCCGCCTGGTTCTGCTCGGCGTCCGCCGGGTCGGGGTCGGTCGCGGAATGCCCGTACGCCCGGGAGACGAAGAGCTGCCCGACCTTCTCGGCGAGGCTCATCCGGGCGACGGCGCGCCGCAGCCGGGCCCGGTCGGGGCGGCGGCCGGCGGGCCCGTCCGGGTTGAGGGCGTCGTCGGTGGTGTGGCCGGCGGCAATGCGTGCGGGACCCGAGGCGGCGGCCGCACCCGCGGCCGTGGCGGCGACCGCGACGGCCGCGGCGAGCAGGTTCCGGCGGGAGGCGTGGTTCGGCACGCGCCGGACCCTACCTCTGCCGTCCGGCGGCGGCCGGGCGTGTCGCTGCGTGTCGCCCTGTGGGGGCGGGGCGGCGGGTCGGGGCGGAGGCCCTGGCCGGGGCGGCGGGGCGGCGGGGCGGCCCGGTGGGCCGGTGGGCCGGATCGGTGCGGGGGCGGCGGGGCCGGGCGCGCGCCGGGGTGTCCCGGCAGGGCGGCGGACGTGGCGGGGCGGCGCGCTGTGTGGAGGGGTGGCCGTATCCGGCGCCCCGCGGGGACACCCCGGCCCGCACCCGGCCCGTCGGCCGGCCCGCCCCCGGTACGCACCCGGCCAGCCTCGGCCCGCACCCGGCCCGCCTCGGCCGGCCCGCACCCGGCCCGCCTCGGCCGGCCCGCACCCGGCCCGTCGGCCGGCCTACTGCTCGGTCCAGTGGGTCTGGAGGGTGCGGACCGTTTCGGTGATGGCCGGGCGGCGGGCGGCTCCGGTGCGCCAGAGGGCGTACAGCCGGCGGACGGGGCCCGGTTCCAGCGGTACGGCCACGGCTCCCGGCGGGAGGGGGCCGGTGCCCAGCCGGGGGACGACCGCCACTCCGAGTCCGGCCGCGACGAGGGCGACGATGGTGTGGTTCTCCTCGGCGACGTGCGCGATGTCCGGCTCGAAGCCCGCGGCGCGCAGCGTCCGCATCAGCCAGTCGTGGCAGACCCGACCGGGCGGCTGGCACACCCAGCGCTCACCGCCGAGGTCGCCGCGCCGGACGGCCGCGCGGGCGGTGAAGGGGTGGCCGGCGGGTACCACCAGGTCGCAGAGGTCGTCCCCGATCAGGGCCTGTTCCACCCCCTCGGGTGCGGGCAGCGGGGCGATGTCCCAGTCGTGGGCCACGGCCAGATCGGTGACGCCCCGGGCCACCAGGTCCACGGACAGGTGCGGGTCGACCTCGGTGAGGCGCACGTCCAGGGCCGGGTGGCGGTGGGCCAGGTCGGCCAGTACCCCGGGCAGCAGGCCGCGTGCGGCCGAGGCGAACGCGGCGACCGTGAGCAGCCCGCTCGGCTGCCCGCGTCGCTCCTCCAGGGTGGTCTCGGCGCGTTCGACGATCGCCAGCAACTCCTGTGCCGTATCGGCCAGATGGCGGGCCTCCTCGGTGAGGGCGACGCCGCGCCCGCGCCGTTCCAGCAGGGTGGTACGGGTCTCCCGCTCCAGCTTGGCGATCTGCTGCGAGACCGCGGAGGGGGTGTAGCCGAGGGCGGCCGCCGCGCCCGCGACCGAGCCGTGGACGGATACGGCGTGCAGGGCGCGCAGCCGGGCGAGATCGAGCATGCCCCCATCCTATTCATTAGCAGTGCTTCATCCATGAGTGAAGAGATCCGCGCTGGTGCTACATGGTCGAGGGGCGGATGCTCGGTCCATGCGTCCCGTACACACCGCACTCGCCGTGCTCGTCGCCGCCGTCTGGGGCTTCAACTTCGTGGTCATCGAGATCGGACTCGACCACTTTCCGCCCCTGCTGCTGTCCGCCCTGCGCTTCCTCGTCGCCGCGCTGCCCGCCGTGTTCTTCGTCGGGCCGCCGAAGGTCGCCTGGAAGTGGGTCCTCGGGGTCGGCGCCGCTCTCGGCATCGCCAAGTTCGGACTGCTGTTCACCGGTATGGACGCGGGGATGCCCGCCGGGCTGTCCTCGCTCGTCCTGCAGATCCAGGCGGTCTTCACCGCCGTCCTCGCCGCCGTCGTGCTCCGCGAGCGCCCGGGCCGGGTGCGGGTGACGGGGATGGCGGTGGCGCTGGCCGGGATCGCCGTCGCCGCGGTGGACGGGGGGACCTCCGGGCCGGTGCTCGGCTTCACCCTGGTCGTGGCGGCCGCCGCCTGCTGGGGCGTCTCCAACGTGCTGACGCGCAAGGCCTCCCCGCCCGACGCGCTGAACTTCATGGTGTGGGTGTGCACCGTGCCCGTACTGCCGCTGTTCGGGTTGTCGCTGCTGCTGGAGGGCCCCGAGCGGGATCTGGCCGCGCTGCGGGCCCTGGACTGGTCCGGGGTGGGCGTCATCGCGTACGTCGCGTGGATCTCGACCGTGTTCGGCTTCGGGGCGTGGGGCTGTCTGCTGCGCCGCTACCCGGCCTCGTCGGTGGCTCCCTTCAGCCTGCTGGTGCCGGTCTTCGGGATGTCCTCGGCGGCGCTGGTGCTGGGGGAGCAGGTGTCGGGCCTGCGCTGGGTGGCGGCGGTGCTGCTGGTGGGCGGGGTGGCGCTGACGTCGCTGGCGCCCGCGCGGTCCCTGGCCGGTACCGCCGCCGTCGGCGCGGGGCGCCGTCCTGCGGAGGCGGGCGCCGGTCCTGCCCGGTGAGGGGGACCCTGTACGAGCGGTGCGGGCGCTCCGCGACCAGGGTGGACCCGGCCGCGGGCAGAGCTCGCGGGCGCCCGCCGGTACGTCGTCGGTCCACTGCACCGGCTCGCGGTAGCCGACCGAGCGGGCGGAGGCGGCGACCGTGCCGACCAGCAGCCCGCGCCGACGCCGCGGCCGCGCCCCTCGGGTCGACCAGGAGCAGCCGCGGGCGGGCGGTGCCGGGTGCGCCGTCCTCCCGTACGCGCGTCACCGGGCCCGCCGGGCCGCCGTCCGGCTCGGCGCTCCGGCCCAGGTCGTCGCGGGCCGGGCGGCCGGGGGCTGCCCCGGCCGCCCGGCCAGCGCTGGGCGGTGCGGGTGCCGCGGAGGGCTATTGCCTGCCGCCGCCGAGGATCTGCCCCAGGAGGTCGCCGAGTCCGCCCTCGCCCGCGGGGGCCGCGCCGGGGGCCGCGGGGGTGCCGGCCGCCGTACCGCCGGCCGACCTGCCGGAGGCCGCGCGTCGGGCGAACACCGCCAGCAGTACCGGGATCAGCATCTCGATGACCCGGCTGACGGAGGCCGCGGGGATGCCGGTCTTCTTCGAGACGGCGGCGGCCACCGGCTTGCTCAGCCTGGCCAGTACCCCGGCCATCATTCCGCCGCTCAGCAGCCCGCCGAGGCCGCCGAGCGTGGACACGCCCTGCAGCGGGGGCTCGGCCACCTCGGCGAAGGCCCGGCGTACCTCGGCACCGTCCTCGTCGTCGGCACCGGCCCTCTGTTCGAGGTCGCCGGTCATCGCCCCGACGGTGGTCGTGACCGTGTCGCGCGCTCCGGCGGTGTCCGTGCCGAGCAGCGAGGCGATCTCGTTCAGCCGGTCGTCACCGAGCTCGCCCAGCACGTCGTCCTGGAGGGAGGATTCGCTCATGCCTGAAACGCTACGTGTGTACCGATTTGCCAGCACCTCGGGTAGGCGTTGGGTAACGGAAATGTAAATCTGTGACTCCGGATGCAACCCTCCGGGGGAACCGCGGGTCGTATGGAGCGTCGGTACTTCCGGGGAGGGATCCGGGGGGATCGGGAAGTCCGACGTGGGAGGGGTAACCGTGAGGGGGTCCGGCCGTGAGGCGGGACCCCCTTCGCGCTGTCCACAGGAGTGACGGGATGTCGGCGCCGCCCGGTAGCTTCGGGTCATGGCAACGGACGGGGTACGGGCGGCGGTGCAACTGGCGGTGGTCGAGGGCGTGCTCGAGCGCATCACCTACGCCAACGAGGAGAGCGGCTACACGGTCGCCCGCGTCGACACCGGCCGCGGCAGCGGCGACCTGCTCACCGTGGTGGGCGCGCTGCTGGGGGCGCAGCCCGGCGAATCGCTGCGGATGGAGGGCCGTTGGGGCTCCCACCCGCAGTACGGCAAACAGTTCACCGTGGAGAACTACCGCACCGTCCTGCCCGCGACCATCCAGGGCATCCGCCGGTACCTCGGCTCCGGCCTGATCAAGGGCATCGGGCCGAGGATCGCCGACCGGATCGTGGAGCACTTCGGCACCGACACCCTCGACGTGATCGAGGCCGAGCCGAAGCGGCTGGTCGAGGTGCCGGGTCTCGGCCCCAAGCGGACGAAGCTGATCGGGGCCGCCTGGGAGGAGCAGAAGGCCATCAAGGAGGTCATGGTCTTCCTCCAGGGTGTCGGCGTCTCCACCTCCATCGCGGTGCGCATCTACAAGAAGTACGGCGACGCCTCCATCTCCGTCGTCAACAACCAGCCCTACCGGCTCGCGGCCGACGTGTGGGGCATCGGCTTCCTGACCGCCGACCGCATCGCCCAGGCCGTCGGGATCCCGCACGACAGCCCCGAGCGGGTCAAGGCCGGACTGCAGTACGCCCTGTCCCAGTCCACCGACCAGGGCCACTGCTTCCTGCCCGAGGAGAAGCTCATCGCCGACGGGGTCAAACTGCTCCAGGTGGACACCGGTCTGGTGATCGAGTGCCTGGCCGAGCTGGCCGCCGACCCGGAGGGCGTCGTACGGGAGTCCGTGCCGGACCCGCAGGGCGGGCCCGACCCGTTGACCGCCGTGTACCTGGTGCCCTTCCATCGGGCCGAGCTGTCCCTGGTCGGGCAGGTGCGCCGGCTCCTGCGCGCCGAGGAGGACCGGATGCCGTCCTTCCAGGACGTGGACTGGGACAAGGCCCTCGGCTGGCTCGCCGGGCGTACGGGAGCCGCGCTCGCCCCCGAGCAGCGGGACGCGGTCAGGCTGGCGCTGACCCGCAAGGTCGCCGTCCTCACCGGCGGGCCCGGCTGCGGCAAGTCCTTCACCGTGCGCTCCATCGTCGAGCTGGCCCGCGCCAAGAAGGCCAAGGTGGTGCTGGCCGCGCCCACCGGCCGGGCGGCGAAGCGGCTCTCGGAGCTCACCGGGGCCGAGGCCTCCACCGTGCACCGGCTGCTGGAGCTCAAGCCGGGCGGGGACGCCGCGTACGACCGGGACCGGCCGCTGGACGCCGACCTGGTCGTGGTCGACGAGGCCTCGATGCTGGACCTGCTGCTGGCCAACAAGCTGGTCAAGGCGGTGGCGCCGGGTGCCCACCTGCTGCTGGTGGGGGATGTGGACCAGCTGCCCTCGGTCGGTGCCGGGGAGGTGCTGCGGGACCTGCTGGCGGAGGGCGGGCCGGTGCCCGCGGTGCGCCTGACCCGGATCTTCCGGCAGGCCCAGCAGTCCGGCGTGGTCACCAACGCGCACCGGATCAACACCGGGCTGCCGCCGATCACCGACGGACTGCCGGACTTCTTCCTCTTCCCCGAGGAGGACACCGAGGCGGCGGGTGTGCTGGCCGTGGACGTGGCGGCCCGCAGGATCCCGGCCCGGTTCGGCCTCGACCCGCGGCGGGACGTCCAGGTGCTCGCCCCCATGCACCGCGGCCCGGCGGGCGCCGGGAACCTCAACGGGCTGCTCCAGCAGGCGATGACGCCCGCCCGGCCGGACCTGCCGGAGAAGCGCTTCGGCGGCCGGGTCTTCCGGGTGGGCGACAAGGTCACCCAGATCCGCAACAACTACGAGAAGGGGGCCAACGGCGTCTTCAACGGCACGGTCGGCGTGGTCATCGGTCTGGACGCGGACGAACAGCGCCTGACGGTGCGGACGGAAGAGGACGAGGAGATCGTGTACGAATTCGGTGAGCTCGACGAGCTGGCCCACGCCTACGCCGTCACCATCCACCGCTCCCAGGGGAGTGAATATCCCGCTGTGGTGATCCCGGTCACCACCGGCGCTTGGATGATGCTCCAGCGGAATCTGCTCTACACGGCCGTGACCAGGGCGAAGAAGCTGGTCGTCCTCGTCGGGTCCCGGAAGGCCCTCGGGCAGGCGGTGCGTACCGTTTCCGCAGGCAGGAGGTACACGGCGGTCGCGCCGAGGCTCTCCGGACGGATACCGGTGGGAAACATCACCTAAATGATCGATCATTTGGGGTTCCCGCACCGGTGCGGAGGGGGCAGGATGAGCAGGTTGGCGGCACTCAGTGCCGTCAGAAAGACCAAAGGCCGACCCCGAGTGCACTCTTCTGCGCCAAATGGGGGAAGGTAGAGGCAGTCAGGGCACCTCGAAGAAGAGGCACTACGTCGGTGAGGGATGACGTGAGCGACAACTCTGTAGTACTCCGGTACGCGGACGGTGAATACACCTACCCGGTGGTCGAAAGCACCGTCGGTGACCAGGGCTTCGACATCTCGAAGCTGCGGGCCCAGACCGGGCTCGTCACGTTGGACAGTGGCTACGGCAACACCGCCGCCTACAAGTCCGCGATCACCTACCTCGACGGTGAGCAGGGCATCCTGCGTTACCGCGGCTACCCGATCGAGCAGCTGGCCGAGCGTTCGTCCTTCATCGAGGTGGCCTACCTGCTGATCAACGGTGAGCTGCCGACCGTCGACGAGCTCGCGTCGTTCCGCAACGAGATCACCCAGCACACGCTGCTCCACGAGGACGTGAAGCGCTTCTACGACGGCTTCCCGCGCGACGCCCACCCGATGGCCATGCTGTCGTCCGTGGTCAGCGCGCTGTCCACGTTCTACCAGGACAGCCACAACCCGTTCGACGAGAAGCAGCGCAACCTCTCCACGATCCGCCTGCTCGCCAAGCTCCCGACGATCGCGGCCTACGCGTACAAGAAGTCGGTCGGCCACCCGGTGGTCTACCCGCGCAACGACCTCAGCTACGTCGAGAACTTCCTGCGCATGACCTTCTCGGTGCCGGCCCAGGAGTACGACCTGGACCCGGTCGTGGTCTCCGCGCTCGACAAGCTGCTGATCCTGCACGCGGACCATGAGCAGAACTGCTCCACCTCCACCGTGCGCCTGGTCGGCTCCTCGCAGGCGAACATGTTCGCCTCGATCTCCGCCGGCATCTCGGCCCTGTGGGGTCCGCTGCACGGCGGCGCCAACCAGTCCGTCCTGGAGATGCTGGAAGGCATCAAGAACGACGGCGGCGACGTCGACTCCTTCATCCGCAAGGTGAAGAACAAGGAGGACGGCGTCCGCCTGATGGGCTTCGGGCACCGCGTCTACAAGAGCTTCGACCCCCGGGCGAAGATCATCAAGGCGGCGGCGCACGACGTCCTCTCGGCGCTCGGCAAGAGCGACGAGCTGCTCGACATCGCGCTCAAGCTGGAGGAGCACGCGCTCGCCGACGACTACTTCGTCTCGCGCAACCTCTACCCGAACGTGGACTTCTACACCGGTCTGATCTACCGGGCCATGGGCTTCCCGACCGAGATGTTCACCGTGCTCTTCGCGCTCGGCCGGCTCCCCGGCTGGATCGCCCAGTGGCAGGAAATGATCAAGGAGCCGGGTTCCCGCATCGGCCGCCCGCGCCAGATCTACACGGGCGAGGTCCTGCGCGACTTCGTTCCCGTCGAGGCCCGCTGACCCGAGGCCGCCCGGCGCCGCGTACCTCTGCGCGGCGCCGCCCCGGACATACGAGAAGCGCCCCGCCGTCGATCCCCCCACGGGTCGACGGTCGGGGCGCTTCCCTTTTCCCCCCGAAACGGATTCCCCCCACGGGACCCGGATCGGGGCGTCCTTGAGCCGGGACCCGTTCGGGTCGGGAGGGCCGCTCAAAGCCTCCCGCGGGCACGTGTCCCGGCCGGCGGATGCCACGGAAAACCCCCAAGGTTTCCGTGGAACGTCCCCCAAGACGTTCCTGGCATCGCCCCATTAGACCTGTCACGACCCCGGATGGTTACGTTGAGGTCACTGTGATCTGTGTCTCCCGTGAAGGAAGTGTGGGAACGATGCGAAGGTAATCCGCTAGCGGAAGGACCTCAACCGCAGGCTGTTGGTCACTACGAAGACCGAGGAGAAGGCCATCGCCGCCCCCGCGATCATCGGGTTGAGCAGACCGGCCGCCGCCAGCGGGAGCGCCGCGACGTTGTAGCCGAAGGCCCAGAACAGGTTGCCCTTGATGGTGGCCAGGGTCCGGCGGGAGAGCCGGATCGCGTCCGCCGCCACCCGCAGGTCGCCCCGTACGAGGGTCAGGTCGCCGGCCTCGATGGCCGCGTCGGTGCCGGTGCCCATGGCGAGCCCCAGGTCGGCCTGGGCCAGCGCGGCCGCGTCGTTGACCCCGTCACCGACCATGGCGACCGTACGGCCCTGCGCCTGGAGCCGGCGTACGACGTCCACCTTGTCCTGCGGGAGCACCTCGGCGATGACCTCGTCGATGCCCACCTCGCGGGCCACGGTCTCGGCGACGGCCCGGTTGTCGCCGGTCAGCAGCACCGGGGTCAGCCCCAGCTCCCGCAGCCGGGCGACCGCCTCGGCGCTGGTCTCCTTGACCGCGTCGGCCACGGTCAGGACACCGCGCGCGGCGCCGTCCCAGGCCACCAGCACGGCGGTGCTCCCCTCGGCCTCGGCGGCGGCCTTGGCCCGCGCGAGCCCGTCCGGCAGGGTGATCGACCAGTCGGCCAGCAGCTGCTCGCGGCCCACCAGCACGGCGTGCCCGTCCACCACGCCCTGGACGCCGAGACCGGCGAGGTTCTCGAAGCCCTCGGGCACCGGCAGGGCGCCGGCCCGGTCGGCGGCGGCGGTGGCGACGGCCCGGGCGATCGGGTGCTCGGAGGCGTGCTCCAGGGATCCGGCCAGGCGCAGCAGTTCCGCCTCGTCCACGCCCTCGGCGGTGACGACCCCGGCGAGGGTCATCCGGCCCGTGGTCACCGTGCCGGTCTTGTCCAGGACGATGGTGTCCACGCGGCGGGTGGACTCCAGCACCTCGGGGCCCTTGATCAGGATGCCGAGCTGCGCGCCCCGCCCGGTGCCGACCATCAGCGCGGTCGGGGTGGCCAGGCCCAGGGCGCACGGGCAGGCGATGATCAGGACGGCCACGGCGGCGGTGAAGGCGGCCGTCGCGTCGTCGGTGGCGAGCAGCCAGCCGGTCCAGGTGGCGAGCGCGAGGACCAGCACGACGGGGACGAAGACCCCGGAGATCCGGTCGGCGAGGCGCTGCACCTCGGCCTTGCCGTTCTGTGCGTCCTCCACCAGCTTGGCCATCCGGGCGAGCTGGGTGTCGGCCCCGACCCGGGTGGCCTCGACGAGCAGGCGCCCGGAGGTGTTGACGGTGGCGCCGGTGACCCCGTCGCCCACGGACACCTCGACCGGGACGGATTCGCCGGTCAGCATGGAGGCGTCGACGGCGGAGCTGCCCTCGACGACCGTGCCGTCGGTCGCGATCTTCTCGCCGGGGCGGACGACGAAGCGGTCGCCGACGGTGAGCGCGGCCACCGGGATGCGCACCTCCCTGCCCGCGCGCAGGACGACGACGTCCTTGGCACCGAGCTCCAGCAGGGCCTTCAGGGCCGCGCCCGCCTTCCGCTTGGAGCGGGCCTCCAGATAGCGGCCGAGGAGGATGAAGGTGACGACTCCGGCGGCGACCTCCAGGTAGATGGCGGAGGAGCCGTCGGTGCGGGAAATGCTGAGGTCGAAGCCGTGGCGCATGCCGGGCATACCCGCGTGGCCGAAGAACAGGGCCCACAGTGACCAGGCGAAGGCGGCGAGCGTACCGACCGAGACCAGGGTGTCCATGGTCGCGGCGCCGTGCCGGGCGTTGGTCCAGGCGGCCTTGTGGAAGGGGAAGCCGCCCCAGACCACGACGGGCGCGGCCAGGGTCAGCGAGAGCCACTGCCAGTTGTCGAACTGCAGGGCGGGGATCATCGCGAGCAGGACGACGGGCAGGGCGAGCGCGGCGGACACCAGCAGCCGCTGCCGCAGCGCGGAGAGTACGGGGTCGGGAGCGGCGGCAGGCTGCTCCTCGCCGGGTGCCGGGGCGGGCGGGGCGGGCGGCGCGGGTTCCTCGGCGGTGTAGCCGGTCTTCACGACGGTCGCGATCAGGTCCGCGACCTGGACGCCGTCGCCGTAGGAGACGTGGGCCTTCTCGGTGGCGTAGTTCACCGTGGCCTCGACGCCGTCCATCCGGTTGAGCTTCTTCTCGATGCGGGCCGCGCAGGAGGCGCAGGTCATCCCGCCGATCGAGAGTTCGACCGCCGTTATCGGTCCGTCGTGCACTGTGCTGGTCATGTTCCGGCTCCAGGGGGATGGCCGGGCCGTACGGGTCCAGTATGAGCTGGCCGGCACGGCCCGGCGGGGTGCTGCGAAGTGCCGCGGGTGCTGCCGAAGAGGGCGGGTGCCGCTCAGACCCGTCCGGCCAGCTCGTAGCCCGCCTCGTCGACGGCGGCGCGGACGTCCTCGTCGGAGAGCGGGGCGGCGGAGACCACGGTGACCTCGCCGGACGCGGCGACGGCCTTGACCGAGGTGACGCCCGGCAGGGCGGCGATCTCGCTGGTCACGGCGCCCTCGCAGTGGCCGCAGGTCATGCCGGTCACCCGGTAGACGGTGGTGGTCTGGGTGTCCGTCTCGGCGGTCATGTCGTTCTCCTCTTCAGGGGCGTGTGCGGTCACCGGGAGGGGTGGCCGATGACTCCACCGTCCTCCCGATGAATCGAGACTATACCCCTGGGGGGTATAAAGCGAGCATCGGCATCCGGTCTTTTTCCGCCGTGGCGGGGGTCAGTCGTCACGACGCCCCCGGTTGCCGGGCCGCCGGGCCACCCAGGCGCGGACCGTGGCGGCGTACCAGTAGGGCTTGCCGCCCTCCACGTGGTCGGGCGGCGGGAGAAGCCCGTGCTTGCGGTAGGAACGCACGGTGTCCGGCTGGACCCGGATGTGCGCAGCGATCTCCTTGTACGACCACAGCTGTCGGTCGCTCATCTGGGACACCTCCTGGTCCACGGCGCGGGGTCGGCCGGGAGGCCGTCCGGGGGAGCCGGCACGTGGACGCTGACGATCACTCGGGTTGTGCCCGGGGAACGACGCGGGACGAGGGCCTGGGAGGTGCTGTCGACTCCCTGTGACGGAAAACCCGCGTAACGCGGACATGCGTGACAGAAGAGAGAACCTTGTGCCCCGACGGCGACAAGGGGCCGCAGCGGCCGCAGGGGCCGGAAGGGGGTGCGGGACGGGCCGCAAGGGGCGCAGGCGGCCCGTCCCGGCTCGCGTCGGCCCGCCACCGCGCACGCGGCGGAGAGCGACCTGTCCGACGCCCCGCCGCTGTCGTTCACTCTCCGGAGTGGCGTTTCCTCCGGACGGGCCCGGTCTGGGAACGCGTTCGGTAGTTTCCAGGAAGTGTTGTCGTGACGGGGAGTGATCGGATGCGGGTGGCGTCGGCGGCCGGGCTGGCCATCGTCTCGGCGGTGGTCCTGTCGGCTTGCGCGAGCGAAGGCGGAGGCGGTGCGGCGGGGCCCGACCGGAACGTCCCGTTGAAGAAGCGGACGTCCATCGCCCAGTTCGACGTCGTGCCGCTGCCCGTGGAGAAGGCCAAACCGTGCGACCTGATCTCGCCGCGGGCCGAGGAGGAACTCGGACTGGTCCCGCCCGAGTCGAAGCGGGCCTGGGCGCCGCGCGGAGGCATCGCCCAGACGTCGACCAGCTGTTTCTGGCACAACCGGGAGAGCGAGGGGCTGGACCTCCGTGTCCACCGGACGCCGGAGAAGGACAAGGACAGCGCCGTCCGCTTCGCCCTGATGCACGAGCACGTCGACCTGATCATGGGGTATCCGGCGGGCATGCTGCCCATCAGCTCCTACACCTGCACTGTCACGGTGGGCGTCTCCGACACCCACTACCTCACCCTCCAGGTCCAGTCGAGGAACCGGGCCGGCGCCTGCGCGCTGGGCGTCCGCGCGGCCCAGGAGGCCCTGCGCAACATGCCCCACTGAGCCGCCGCGATGCACGGGCATGACGCGGCCGCCGGGTCGCACACCGCCGAAACCCGCGCGACGGTGCGGGAAGCGCCCGGTTTCGAGTCACAGCCCCATCTGCGGCTCTTCCTGGCGTTCTGCCTCCTCGCGGGCGGCTTCCTGGTCGCGCTCGGGACATTCGTGAGCTTCGGAGTCGACCGGCACACCACCCTGGAGGACCTCCAGCGTCTTCCGGGCATACCGTCCCCGGCCCCGCAGCGTCCGGGCCCTGCGCCCCGGCCCGCCGATCCCTGGGACGAGCCGCCCGCGCTGCCCTTCCCCACCGCATGGCCCGCGCCGGAACCGCCCCGGCTGCCGGAACTGCCCCGTTTCCCCCGACCGCCTGGAGGGTGACCGCATGACCGAGGGACGACCCCTTGGCATCCTCCCGGGTCCGGGTCCGGGTCCGGGGCGATGGCGCGCGGCGCTCCTGCTCGTCCTGTCCCTGCACGCGATGGTCGCGGCGGCGAGGGGTCTCAAGCTGCTCCTGCCCCGGCAGATCGAGGTGCCGCCGGAGCCGGAGTACGCAGGGCTGAAGGTCTGGGTCGACGCCGTGGAGTCGCTCCCGTACTGGGTCTACCTGCCCTGCTGGTCGCTGCTGGGCGTTCTGGCGGCCCTCGCCGCCGTGCACCTGCGGTACGCCCGCGACGAGGCAGGACCGATCCTCTCCCGGCGCTACCTACGGGCATTCGGCGTGTTGCTGCTGCTGCCGTTCGTGGTGCAGTCCCTGCCCGTCGTGCCCCTGATCGCGTGGCCGGGAGCGTGGGCGGCGGCGTCCCTGCTGTGCGTGCCGACGACCGTGTACGCGCTGACGCTGGTGCACTGCGCCCAACGCTTCCGGCGGCTACCGCTGCCCCTGTTGCTGGCGGCCTTCGGCTGGGGTGCGTCCGTCGCGGTCGGTTTCGGCGGCACGATGAACGACTGGTGGTCCGGGTTCGCCACGTTGCACTTCCCCCTGCCGGACAACCCGCTGGACGCGACGTACCTGAAGACGATCGGCGCGCCCGTGGTCGCCGGGTTCTTCGAGGAGTACAGCAAGGCGGTCGGGGTCGCCGTGCTCTTCCTGCTCTACCGGCGCCACTTCGACGGCGTCGTCTCCGGCGTGGTGATCGGCGCGGCCGCCGGGCTCGGGTTCAACTTCACCGAGAGCATCGCCTACATGGCCGAATGGGGCGGCGGGGCCGCGAACGTCCACTTCTGGGGCAGGCAGACCCTCGGGCTCATGGGGGCCCACACCGCGTTCACCGCCGTCACCGGCGCCGGATTCGGGATCGCCCGCCAACTGCCCCGCCGGGCGCAGCGACTGGCGGCGATCGGCACCGGACTGCTCACCGCGGCCGCCGCGCACTCCTGCAACAACAGCGTGATCGGCTACGTCGCGGCGGACCCGCCCCGATGGCTTCCCACGGGCGAGGCGGCCGGGATCCTCCTCGTCCTCCCGTCGGAGATTCTCCTACTCCAGGGCCCCCTGGTCGTGCTGTACGTGCTGCTCCTGCGCCGGGGGCTGCGCAGCCAGGCGGGCGGCCTGGCGACGGCGCTGGACGGCCTGCCGCCGCCCCTCCGGCAGGCGGTCACCGCGGAGGAGGCCACGATGCTGCTGTCTCCGGCCCGGCGTTTCCGGCTCAAGGCGGACCTCCTGCGCGCTCACGGCGCTCTTCCGCAGCGGTTCGCCGCGTACCGGCGGCTGGTCCGGCTGCACGAGGCGCAGCTCGACCTCGCGACCGAACGCTGGCACCGCCTGCGCGGCGAGAGCGACCCCGCCGCCCCCGACGAGGACATGCTGCGGGCACGGATCATGCGGTTGAAGGGCGGCCCGGTGGACGACCACGTCTGCGCGCCGCTGTCCGCGCCCTGTGTTCCGCACCCGCTCTCGCCGGACCCCGCAACGGAGCCCGTAACGCCCGCGGCGCAGACCGCGACGCAGCCCTCGCAGGCGGCCGGAAAGGACGCGTGATGGACAGGCGAACCGCACGGACGGCTGCCGGGTGCCTGCTGGCCCTCCTGGGCGCGGTGCCGTTGTCGCTGCTGGCCGCTCCGCCCGCCGCCGCCTCGTGCGGCAGCATCACGTACGAGGGCGCTCCCGGCCCCGCCCCGGCCACGCCGGCCCTCCCGCCCGCACCCCCCTCGCACGACTGTGCGTCGACGGCGCCGCAGAGCGCCGCCGCTGTCGCCATCGCGGCGGCACTGGCCACGGCCGTGGCCTACGGGGTCAGGCTGTACCGCGCGGGTGCGGCCACCGGCACGGCCGGGCTGGACACCGATTGGGTGATCGGGGTCCTCGCTCTTCAGGGACACGGCCCGCAGCGTCATCTGTTCCCCGACACGGCCGCCCTGAAAGCACGCAAGGGCAGGCCGAAGTTCCACGACGGCGACCGGTCCAACCCGAAGCTGAGGAACAGCGGCCACGTCAGCACCAAGCTGCACGTCGACCCCGCGTGCGACAAGGGGACGTGCGTACGAGAGGTCAGGCTGAACGGGGGGACAAAGAAGCACTCCTGCGGCGACTACGCGACCAAGTTCCACCACGCGGCGGACTTCGTGCGCGCCGAGGAGTTCCTGCGCGAGCGGGCCCTGAACACCGGGATCGGCGACCCTGAGGCCAGCATTGAGGAGATCTTCGGACCGGGTGACCATTCGGGGAGGTTCGAGGGCTACTACGTCGACCCGGCCAACCCCCTCGACGCCGACGAATCGGTGAACCTGCTTCCCGTGGACTTCCGCGACGGCTACATCACAGCGTTCTACGAGCACACCCCGGACGGCTTCACGCTGACCACCATGTACCCCTCACCTCACCCCGGACGACACCCCTAGGAGATGCCGTGGAAGAGCGGACGAGAAGGTTCATCAGCCGTGCCTTCGGCCCCCACTGCCTGAACGAACCGGAGCGACTCAGGGCGAGCATCCGCCACAGCTTTGCCGTCCGGGGTCCCTTCGTGCAGGACTACGAGCGCCAGCGGGACGGTCTTGCCGAGGTGATCCGCACCCGCGGGATGTCACCGACCGAGTGGGAGGACCTCACGGAGGGCGTCATCGAATTCCCCGGCGAGGACGAGCTGTACGCCTACCTCGAACAGGCCCACGCGTATTTCTTCGGCGACGCCGAGGAGCCGCCGCCGCTGCCCGAGCAGGACTGATCGGACAGCGGGCCCCGAGCCGACGGTGGGTGCAGCGACCGCGGACGGTGCGCGTCGCCGGCCCGTGGAGGAGGCTGTGGCCGGCCCGTACGGAAACCCGCCGACTCCTCCCGCCGATCACCCGCCGCCCCGGCTCGCTCTCTGCACCCGCCCGCCCCCTGCCCGGGGGATCGGGCCTACGCGGGGATCAGCGGTACAGGGCCGGCCGGTCCGCGAGCTCCACCACGGTCCGTACGCCGCTGCGCGCGGCCGCGAGGCCCGCCTCCGAGACGGCGGCCGCCGCGTAGCCGTCCCAGGCGTCGGGCCCCGCCACCCCGCCGCGCGCGGCCGCGGCCACCCAGCGGCGCAGCTGCCGGTCGTATGCGTCGGCGAAGCGCACCGTGAAGTCCTGGTCGATCGCGCCGCCCCAGCGGCCCGCCGCCTGCACCACCATCGTGTGGCCGTCGCCGATCCGGGCACTGCCGGCCTCACCGACCGCCTCGCACTGCACCTGGTAGCCGAAACCGCAGTTCACGAAGATCTCCACGTCCACGACGGCCCCGCCGGAGGTCTCCAGCAGCACCATCCGGGGATCGCTCAGCCCCTCGGGCGCGGCCGACGTCGGCCGCGGCGAGAGCACCGTGACCGCGGTGATCTCCTGCCCCAGCAGCCAGCGGGCCGCGTCCACCTCGTGCACCACGGAGTCGCTGATCAGCATGTCGCTGGTGAAGAAGGACGGTGAGGAGGCGTTGCGGTGCCGGCAGTGCAGGAAGAGCGGACGGCCGATCCCGCCCGCGTCCAGCAGCTCCTTCAGCCGCTCGTACTCGGCGTCGTGCCGCCGCATGAACCCCACCTGCACCAGGCGCCGCCCCAGCCTCTGCTCGGCCTCCATGACACGCAGCGCGCCCGCCGGCTCCGGCGTCAGCGGCTTCTCGCACAGCACCGGCAGCCCCCGCTCCAGGGCCTGCAGGATCGCTTCCTCGTGGGCCGGCCCGGGGGACGCGATCAGCACGGCCCGCACCCCGGGCGCGGCTATCGCCGCCGCGGGGTCGGTGTGCGCGCTCGCACCGTCGAGGGCCCCCGCGACCTCCTTGACCCGGTCCCCGTCCGGGTCGGCCACGGCCACCACCCGTGCGCCGCCCACGGTCCGCCCGAACCGGCGCACATGGTCCGCGCCCATCTTCCCGGTGCCGATGACGGCGATGCCGAGCGTGCTGGTCATCTCGTGTTCCCTCCTCAGGGTCAGCGGGCGCCGCAGGAGCGCAGGTAGTCACGGGTACGGCGGGCGATCGGCAGCGGCCGGTCGGGCGGGCAGGGGTACATGTCCTGCTCCACGATGGCGAAGAGGTCCACCCCCAGGCGCTGCGCCGCGGCCAGTACGGGCTCCAGCGCGGGCACCCCCGACGGCGGTTCGCACATCACCCCCCGGCCCACGGCCGGCCCGAAGGGCAGTTCCTCGGCGACGACTTCGGCGAGGATCCGCGGGTCCACCTGCTTGAGGTGGAGGTAGCCGATCCGCTCGGCGAACGTCTCGACGGCCCGCACGCTGTCGCCGCCGCAGTACGCGTAGTGGCCGGTGTCCAGGCAGAGGGACACCAGGCCCGGATCGGTGGCGTCCAGGAAGCGGGCCACGTTCTCCGGGGTGTCGATGTGGGTGTCGGCGTGCGGATGGACCACGATCCGCAGCCCGTACCGGTCCTGCACCTCACGGCCGAGGCGCTCGGTCTGCGAGGCCAGCGCGCGCCACTGGTCCGGGGTGAGGGTGCGGTCCTCCAGCACCTTCCCGGTCCTGTCGTCCCGCCAGAAGGAGGGGATGACGACGAGATGGGCGGCGCCCACGGCCTGCGTCAGCGCCGCGATCCGCGACACGTGCTCCCAGGTCTCCTCCCACACGGCGGGCCCGTGATGGAGTCCGGTGAAGACCGTTCCGGCCGAGACCCGCAGGCCGCGCGCCGCCGTCTCCTCGGCGAGCCGGACGGGATCCGTGGGCAGGTAGCCGTACGGGCCGAGCTCGATCCACTCGTACCCGGCGTCGGCCACCTCGTCGAGGAAACGCCGCCAGGGGGTCTGCTGCGGGTCGTCGGGAAACCAGACACCCCAGGAGTCCGGGGCCGAACCGATGCGGATACGGGTCAACGCGGGCGGGGAGGACGTCATAACGGCCACCTTAGGGTGGAGGACGAGTGGGAGGACTGACTGTGACCGGCACCGGCGATCCGTATCCGTTCGACCTGATCACGATGGGCCGGATCGGGGTGGATCTCTACCCGTTGACGACCGGCGTACCACTGGCCGAGGCGGAGACCTTCGGCAGGTTCCTGGGCGGCTCCGCGGCCAACGTGGCCGTCGCCGCGGCCCGCCTGGGACGGCGGGTGGCGCTGGTCAGCCGGACCGGGGCGGACCCCTTCGGCGGGTATCTGCGCACCGAGCTGCGCAGGTTCGGGGTGGACGAGCGCTGGGTGACCGAGGTCGCCGGGCTCCCCACCCCGATCACCTTCTGCGAGATGTTCCCGCCCGACCGTTTCCCGCTGTACTTCTACCGGCTGCCGAAGGCCCCGGACCTGGAGATCGCGCAGGACGAGGTGGACCTGGAGGCGGTACGGGCGGCCCGCGTGTTCTGGATGACGGGCACGGGCCTGAGCGAGGAGCCCTCGCGGGCGGCGACGCTGGCGGCGCTTCAGGCCCGCGACCGGTCGGGGACGACGGTGTTCGACCTCGACTGGCGGCCGATGCTGTGGCGGGAGAAACCGGAGCCGTACTACGAGCGGGCGCTCGCGCACGCGACGGTGGCCGTCGGCAATCCGGAGGAGTGCGAGATCGCCACGGGCGAGTCCGAGCCGTACGCGGCGGCCCGGGCACTGCTCGCCGCCGGGGTGGAACTGGCCGTGGTCAAGCGGGGGCCGGAGGGCGTACTGGCGGTCCACCGCGACGGGACGGTGGCCGAGGCGGCACCGGTCGAGGTGGCTGTGGTCAACGGGCTGGGTGCGGGGGACGCGTTCGGCGGGGCGCTGTGCCACGGGCTGCTGGCGGGGTGGGAGTTGGGGCGTGTCGTGCGGTACGCGAACGCGGCGGGGGCGATCGTGGCCTCGCGGCTGGCGTGCTCCAGCGCGATGCCGTTCTCTCACGAGGTGGAGGAGGTGCTGGGGAGTGCCGGTGGTGTCTGAGTGGGGGATGGAGTGGACCCGGCTGCGGGTGCTGGCCCTTGAGCCGGGGGAGACACATGCGTTCGCGTCGGGGGAGTGCGAATGGATCGTGCTCCCGCTGTCGGGCGGGTGCGAGGTCCGCTGCCGGGCTCTGTCCGGACCCGCGCCTCGAACGCCGGCGGGGCGTGATGTGCCGCCGGACGGCGTTGAAGCCGGTCTCGCCGAGAGCGGACCGCAGGCAAAATCAGCCCCGCCGGCGTTCGAGGCGCGGGGGTTCGGGGGCGGCGTCCCCGCAGCGGAGCCGCACGTCTTCGAACTGCGGGGGCGGAGCGGGGTCTTCGGCGGGCCGACCGACTTCGCGTACGTGCCGCGCGACGCGCACACCGAGGTCCGCTCCGCCGCAGGCGGCCGGTTCGCGCTCGCCGGAGCCCGGTGCACGACAAGGCTGCCCGCACGGTACGGCCCGGCCGAGCGCGTGGCCGTCGAGCTGCGGGGCGCGGGCCAGTGCTCGCGACAGGTCAACAACTTCGCCGCCGCGGGCCCGGCCGGATTCGACTGCGACCGGCTGATCGCCGTCGAGGTCCTCACCCCCGGCGGCAACTGGTCCTCCTACCCGCCGCACAAGCACGACGAGCACCACCCGGGCGAGGAGTCCCGCCTGGAGGAGATCTACTACTACGAGATCGCCCCCCACGGGGACACCCCCGGCTACGGCTACCAGCGCGTCACGCCCTCCCCGGCCGGGAAGACCGACATCCTGGCCGAGGTGCGGACGGGCGACGCCGTCCTGATCCCGGACGGCTGGCACGGGCCGTCCATGGCCGCCCCCGGGCACGACATGTACTACCTGAACGTGATGGCCGGACCGGGCGGCGGGCCGAGGCAGTGGCTGATCCGCGACCATCCCGACCACGGCTGGATCCGCGGCAGCTGGGAGGGGCAGGACGTCGATCCCCGGCGGGCAGGAGCGGAGGACCACCGATGAGGCTCACCGTCGCGCAGGCGCTCGTACGCTTCCTCGCCGCCCAGTACACCGAGCGCGACGGCCGCCGCCACCGGCTGGTCGCCGCCACCTGGGGGATCTTCGGGCATGGGAACGTGGCCGGCATCGGGCAGGCCCTGCTGGAGACCGGCGGCTCCGGTCCGGACGGCATGCCCTTCCTCCAGGGCCGCAACGAGCAGGCCATGGTGCACGCCGCCGTCGGCTACGCCCGCCAGAACGGCAGGCTCTCCACCCACGCCGTCACCACCTCGATCGGGCCCGGCGCCACCAACCTCGTCACCGGCGCCGCCCTCGCCACGATCAACCGGATCCCGGTGCTCCTGCTGCCCGGGGACACCTTCGCCACCCGGCCCGCCGACCCCGTCCTGCAGCAGCTGGAGGTCCCGTACGCCGGGGATGTCTCCGTCAACGACGCGCTGCGGCCCGTCTCCCGCCACTTCGACCGGATCACCCGGCCCGAGGCCCTGATCCCGGCCGCCCTCCAGGCCGTACGCGTCCTCACCGACCCGGTGCAGACCGGCGCCGTCACCCTCGCACTGCCGCAGGACGTGCAGGCGGAGGCGTACGACTGGCCGGAGGAGTTCTTCGCCGAGCGGGTCTGGGGGGTGCGCCGCCCGCGGCCCGACCGCGCCGAGCTTGCCGCCGCCGCGGAGGCCGTACGGGGCTCCGCGCGCCCCCTGATCGTCGCCGGCGGCGGGATCCGGCACAGCGCGGCCCAGGACTCCCTCGCCGCCCTCGCCGGGGCCACCGGGATCCCGGTGGCCGTCACGCAGGCGGGCAAGGGCGTGCTGCCGTACGGGCATCCCGCCGACGTCGGCGGGATCGGCCACACCGGGACGGCCACCGCCGCGGGCCTTGCCCGGGAGGCCGACCTGGTCCTCGCCGCGGGGACCAGGCTCAGCGACTTCACCACGGCCTCGGCGACCCTCTTCCAGAACCCGGCCGTCCGGTTCGTCGGGCTCAACCTGGATCCGTACGACGCCCACAAGCTCGCCGCCCGCCCCCTGGTCGCCGACGCCCGCGAGGCCCTCGACGCGCTCCGCGAGGCGCTGGCCGGCCACCGCGTGGACACCGCGTACGAGACGGCGTACCGGCGGGAGACCGCCCGCTGGGAGGCCCGCGTCGACGCCGCCTACGCCGTGACCGCGGCCGACGAGGAGCTCCCGCCCACCCAGGCGCAGGTCCTCGGGCTCCTCGACGCCCTCGTCGACGGCACCGACATCCTGGTCAACGCGGCCGGCTCGCTCCCCGGGGACCTGCACAAACTGTGGCGCGCACGGTCCGCCGACCAGTACCACATGGAGTACGGCTACTCCTGCATGGGCTACGAGATCCCCGCCGCCATCGGAGTCGCGCTCGCCGCACCCGGCCGGCCCGTGTGGGCGCTGGTCGGCGACGGGACCTACCTGATGAACCCGACGGAGATCGTCACCGCCGTCCAGGAGGGCGTCCCGATCAGGCTGGTCGTCCTCGACAACCACGGCTACGCCTCCATCGGCGGCCTCTCGGGCGCGGTCGGGGCGGAGGGCTTCGGCACCGCCTACCGCTTCCGGGCACCCGACGGCTCGTACACCGGGGACCCCCTTCCGGTGGACCTCGCGGCCAACGCGGCCTCCCTGGGAATGGCCGTGATCCGCGCCCGCACCGTACGTGACCTGCGGGAAGCCCTCGCCGAGGCGCGCTCGGCGACGCGTCCCACATGTGTCTACGTACGGACCCGAACGCCCGACACTGTGTCGGGCCCACCCCCGGCACAGGCGTGGTGGGATGTTCCTGTGGCCGAGACCGCGACCCGCAAGGCTGCGGCCGGAGCCCGTGAAGAGTACGACCGGCAAGCCGCGCAGCGACGTCGCCATCTGTGAAGGAGCAAAAGGCATGAAGACCGTCAACCACTGGATCGGTGGCAAGACCGTCGAGGGCGCGTCGGGCAACTACGGCCCGGTCACCGACCCGGCCACCGGCGAGGTCACCACGCAGGTCGCGCTGGCGTCGGCCGAGGAGGTCGACGCCGCGGTACAGGTAGCCAAGGAGGCCTTCCTGTCCTGGGGCCAGTCCTCGCTGGCCGCCCGCACCAAGGTGCTCTTCGCCTACCGGGCGCTGCTCGACGCCAACCGCGACGCGGTCGCCGAGCTGATCACCGCCGAGCACGGCAAGGTCCACTCCGACGCGCTGGGCGAGGTCGCGCGCGGCCTGGAGATCGTCGAGCTGGCCTGCGGGATCACCACGCAGCTCAAGGGCGAGCTGTCGACGTCGGTGTCCAACCGGGTCGACGTGTCCGCGATCCGCCAGCCGCTGGGCGTCGTCGCGGGCATCACGCCCTTCAACTTCCCGGCGATGGTCCCGATGTGGATGTTCCCGCTGGCCATCGCCTGCGGCAACACCTTCGTCCTCAAGCCGAGCGAGAAGGACCCGTCGGCGTCCAACAAGCTGGCCGAGCTGATGGCCGAGGCGGGCCTGCCGGCGGGCGTGCTGAACGTGGTCCACGGCGACAAGGTGGCCGTCGACGCGCTGCTCGCCCACCCCGACATCGCGGCCGTCTCCTTCGTCGGTTCCACCCCGATCGCCCGGCACATCCACACCACCGCCTCCGCGAACGGCAAGCGGGTGCAGGCGCTCGGCGGCGCCAAGAACCACATGCTGGTCCTGCCCGACGCCGACCTGGACGCGGCCGCCGACGCCGCGGTCTCCGCCGCCTACGGCTCGGCCGGCGAGCGTTGCATGGCGATCTCCGCCGTGGTCGCCGTCGGCTCCATCGGCGACGCGCTGGTCGACAAGATCCGCGAGCGCGCCGAGAAGATCAAGATCGGCCCCGGCAACGACCCGACCTCCGAGATGGGCCCGCTGATCACGGCAGCCCACCGCGACAAGGTCGCCTCGTACGTCAAGGGCGCGGCCGCCCAGGGCGCCGACGTGGTCCTGGACGGCACCGGCTACACCGTCGAGGGCAACGAGAACGGCCACTGGATCGGCCTGTCGCTGCTCGACAACGTCCGCACCGACTCCGACGCCTACCGCGACGAGATCTTCGGCCCGGTGCTGTGCGTCCTGCGCACCGAGACCTACGAGGAGGGCGTGGCCCTCATCAACGCCTCGCCGTTCGGCAACGGCACCGCGATCTTCACCCGGGACGGCGGTGCCGCCCGCCGCTTCCAGCTGGAGATCCAGGCGGGCATGGTCGGCGTCAACGTCCCGATCCCGGTGCCGGTGGGCTACCACTCCTTCGGCGGCTGGAAGGACTCCCTCTTCGGCGACCACCACATCTACGGCAACGACGGCATCCACTTCTACACCCGCGGCAAGGTCGTCACGACCCGCTGGCCGGACCCGTCGGACGCCCCCGTCGGCGTGGACCTGGGCTTCCCCCGCAACCACTGACCGGTGCGGGCCCGGGCCCGCCCGCTGTACCGCGCTGTACCGCGCTGTACCGCGCTGTACCGCGCTGTACCGCGCTGTACCGCGCTGTACCGCGCTGTACCGCGCTGTACCGCGCTGTACCGCGCTG
>NZ_JBIVFO010000006.1:70756-214656 GCF_044748225.1 Streptomyces sp. NPDC090021
GTACCGGCCCGCCCCCCCGCACCTCACAGCGCGGGGGGCGGGTTCCGTTCCCAGGCGGGGTCAGAAGCGCGACCAGACGTCCGGCGCGGCCGCCTCGGCCCAGACGACGTCGCCGTGGCCGTAGCCCGGGACCACGGCGAAGGAGACGTGCTCGTTGCCGCCCGCGCGGATCAGCTCCGCACCGCGCGGCTGGTCGCCGCGGCCCAGCTCGGCGTTGACCCACACCACCTCGGCGGTGATGCGGTCCCAGGCGATCCGGTACGTGTCGTCGTCACCCGCCCAGACCGCGGCGAGGTCCCGCAGCAGAGCCGTCGGCAGGAGACCGCTGCCGAGGGCCGCGGTCGCCGCGTGCCAGGTGGCCAGCGGGGTCCGGGTCAGGGCGAAGCGGTCCTCGGCGGGGGCCGGGCCGAAGTCGTAGCTCCCGGCGCTGTGGCCCTGAGCGTAGATCCAGTTGGCTGGTCCCGGGAGGGCGGCCGTGCGGACCAGCGCGAAGTGGGCGAGCCCGGCGTGGGTGAAGCGCAGCGCCCGGTCCGGCGGCCACGGCGCCGGGGAGACGCCGTCCGGATCGGCCACCGCCTTGGCGATCACGGCCGCGAGCCCCGGATCGACGACGGGGAAGCCCTGCGCGAGACGGGTGGCGTACGCGTCCCGGGTGTCGGCCGCCCGCACCGCGAGATCACCCGTGTACGGACCGGTCGTGTCCAGGGCCACGACCCGGCGCAGCCGCGGCGAGGTGTCGTGCGAGGCCGCGTCCAGCGCGAGGGCGGCACCGGCCGAGTGCCCGACGTACTGGTACGGCAGCCCCAGTACGGAGTCCAGCGCGCCCACCACCCCGGCCAGGTCCCGGCGGTGGGCCTCCAGCCCCCGCTCGGCGGTGATCTCGGCCGCCGTGGCGGCGTCCTCGCGCGGGGTGACCCCGACGACGAGCAGGCCCCGGCGGCGCAGCGCGTGGGCGAGGCAGTGGCTGCCCCGGCCGCCCGGGGTGAGGAACTCCGCCGCGAAATTCAGTCCGCCGCCGGGCAGCAGGTACGCGATCCCCTCCGGTGGCCGCGCCGCGTCCACGACCACGTCCACGGTCACGGGGGCCGGGCCGCCGTCGTCGAGCGGGAGGGTGAGGCGGATCCAGCCGTCGCCGGGCAGGTACGCGGCGGTGCCGGTGCCCAGGGCGCGCTCGATGCGGGTCAGCAGTCCGATGCCCCCGGCCGCGTCGCCGTGCTGTCGTTCCCTCACAGGTGTCCCCCTTGAGCCGGTGATGGCCGAATACCGTCACCGGGGACACCTTTGCCGGTCAGCGCGTTCCAGCCAAGTCCATGAGGGGTTCGGCCTGTTCGCTCTCGGCGCGACGGCGCCGCCGCAGCACCCACAGGGTGGTGCCCGCGCCCGTGAGCACCAGCAGCAGACCCACGGCGGGCCAGGGCACGGCGACGAAGTCGGTCCCGGACCGGGAGACGAGATCGGGATGGTCCGCGGCGCCCGCCGTGATCCTGACGGTGACCCGGTCCGACTGCGGCGCGTCCGGCCACGGTTCGGTCAGCTCGATCCGCCGGCCCGGCAGCAGCGACACCTTCAGCTCACGCTCCGGCCGGTCCAGCACCCGGCGCCCGAACAGTCCCTCCGCGGAGACCGCCACCTTCGGTTCGACCACCACGTTGCCCCGGTTGACCAGCGCGTAGCGGACGGTGGCGCGGGCTTCCTTGACCCAGGGCAGCAGCGGCGCGGACCGGCTGACCCGCACGTCCTCCACGCTCAGCCCCGGCATGACGGGCCCCGGCACCCGGAAGTACAGGCGGGCGCCCACCGAACGCTTCACCCCGACCTGCACCCTGCCGTCCTGCCGCACGCCCTCCACCGCGGTGCCCAGGGCCACGATTCCGCCCACGTGGTCGCCGGGCGTCGCGTCCGGCGGGACCTTCACGGTGAAGGGGATGTCCTTGCGACTCCTGGCGGGCACGGTGACGGTGCTCGCGGTCTCCGGAGCCAGGGTGATCCACGCGCCGACGTCCTCCGGCTTCGTCTCCACCGGGAGCAGCGCGAAGGCTCCGCCGGCCGGGGTGTTCACGGCGTCGGTGGGATAGACCTGGAACGTCAGCTCCCGGTCCGAGGAGTTCTGGACCGTCACGCTGTCGGAGAGTGTGCTCCCGGCCGCGCCCTCGTGGAAGAAGTACGCACGATCGGTCATGGCCGCCCCGGCCGCGGGCGTCGGGAACACCCCCCACGTGCCGTTGTCCGCGGCCCCCGCCGGGCCGGCCGGCAGCATGCCCGCGCCCAGGAGCAGCAGGCCGAGGAGCAGACCGTACAGGGCGGTGCGGGTGCGACCGGGTGTGCTGCTGCGGGTGTGCATGGGCGGTCTCCAGTCGGCGCGGTGAGGGGAAGGGCGGTGCGGGGAAAGGGGAAGGGGTGGTGCGGCGCCGGAGCGCCGCACCACCCTGGTGGAGCGGGCCGTGCGGGTGGGTGCGGTCAGGCGATCGAGAAGGTCACGACCGTCTGGTAGGTGTCGGCGAACATGAACGGCGGGAGCTGGATCATCCCGGCGCCGCCGACGGCGAACTCACCACCGGTCAGCTCGTCGCCCCCGGCGGCCTGGGAGGCCACCATCATCGGGACGTCGGAGATCGCGCCGGGCGCGCCCGCGGTGCAGGTGCTCGGGCTGTCCGGGTTGGTCACGGTGCAGGACGGCTGGATGCCGATCTGCGCGCTCGGCATCGAGTGGCCGGTGGTCTGGTTCAGGAACGGCGTACGCGTCGCCGTCACGTCCCAGCCGAGCGAGCCACCGCGGAAGTCCTGGACGGTCGCGGCGTTGAAGACGCCGACCACCGACTGGGCCTTGCCGTTGATGGTGACCGCGCCGAAGCTGACGGCCGGCTGGCCGTCCTTCGGGCCCAGGGCCAGTGGCCCGGGAAGGACCTCGACGTCGACCGGGTTCTTCACGCCCGGCTGGTCCTCCATGAACACGAAGGCCTTGTACGGGGTGATCGAGCCGTCGATCCGGATTGCGTCGGCCTTCTTGCTGACCGTGATGTTGCAGGTGGCGGCGCCGGACGCGTCCGCGGTGCCCGTACCGGTGTCACCGGTCGCGGCGCCCGCGAGCAGGGCGGAACAGGTGACCGGCCCGGCCGGGAAGTTGGCGCCGTTCACGACGACGGCGGTGCCCGCCGGGCCGCTGTTGGGCGTCAGCTTCGTGGTGACCGGGTCCTTGGGCAGCGCCTCGACCGCGACCGACCCGAGCGAGGCGCTCGGGCGGGGCGCCGGGGTGCAGGTGGTGGTGAAGACCGAACCGGAGAGGTCGGCGTCGGTCACCGCCAGATCGAGGGCGACCTGGACGGTCGTGCCCTCGGTGCCGTCCGGGATCTTGATGGTTCCGGAGAACGCCTTGGGGTCGAGCGGCTGCCCCGCGACGACGGACACGGTCTCCGGCGGGCTGGTGACCACCTGGGTGGTCGCGCCGACCTTGAGGGTGATCTTGGAGGTGTTCACCGTCGTGACGGAGAACGAGGGGATCAGCGGGCTCGCACCCGGGTCGATGGTGATCGGGATGACGTCGCCGGCCTTGGCGCCGTCGGGCAGCGTGACCGTCCAGTTCTGGTTGCCCGAGCCGTCTGGCTGCGGCGCCGGGGCGTCGCAGTTCTCGAAGACGGCCGTGGTCTTGGTCGCGGCCTGCGCGGAGCCCGCCAGGCCCGCCACTGCGCCGGTCAGGGCCAGTGACAGGGCCCCCGCCCCTGCCAGCACCCCTCGAAGATGCGTTCTCGTTCTCACTGGGTCGCGACTCCTTCGTCATGACGAACCCTCCCCCCACCCGCTGTGTGGGGGAGGCCGAGCCGGTGCGGTGGCCGATATTGACGCGTCATGGTGATGAGAAGTCAATGACTTGCTTTCGCCCGAAGCACACAGAAATTGATGGGCCATCAGGGAGGGGCTGATGGCCCACCGGGTTCCGGCCGGTCGGGGTGTGCCGGACCCGCGGCCGGTCCGGCCGTCGGTCAAGACCATGTACGGCCTCATGAGGCCCTGCTCGCCTCTGTCGGGCGCGTGGGCGGCGGGCGTCCGGCGGTGTCAGCGGGGGGTGGCGGCGGGGACGTGCAGCAGCAGGTTCGGGGTGCCGGCCGGCAGACTGGTGATCCGGTCGGGTACGGCACCGCGAATCAGCGCCTCGGACACCTGCGCCGGGGTACGCACCGCACCGCCGGCCAGGAGCAGCGCGGCGGCCCCCGCCACGTGCGGGGCGGCCATCGAGGTGCCGGAGGAGCGGGCCGTGCCGGTGGCCGAGTCCTTCCGGGCGGAGGTGACGGCCACGCCCGGCGCGAACAGGTCGACGCAGGAACCGTGGTTGGAGAACGGTGCCCGGCGGTCCGCGGCGTCGGTCGCGCCGACGGTGAGGGCCTGCGGGACGGAGGCGGGGGAGCCCCCGCAGGCGTCCTTGCCCCCGTTGCCGGCGGCTGCGACGAAGGTGACACCCGAGGACACGGTCCGCAGGACGGCGGTGTCGAGGGCGCGGCTGCGGCTGCCGCCCATGCTCATGTTGGCCACGGCCGGGGTGCCCGGGGCGCGGGCGGCGTCCTTCACCACCCAGTCGATTCCCTTGAGCATGGCCGACAGCCGCCCGACGCCGCGGCAGTCGGCCACCTTCACCGAGACGAGGGAGACGCCCTTGGCGACCCCGTACGTCTGCCCGCCCACCGTCCCCGCGACGTGCGTGCCGTGGCCGTTGCAGTCGCGGGAGCCCTCCATGAACACCGCGTTGTGCCCGGCGCGGGCGCGGCCGCCGAACTCCTGGTGGCGGGTGTTGATCCCGGTGTCGAGGACGTAGACGGTGACGCCCTCGGCCTTCGTGGCGTACGTGTACGAGCCGTCGAGCGGGAGTTCGCGCTGGTCGATCCGGTCCAGGGGCCAGGGGGCGGGGGTTTGCGGCCCGGTGCGCGGCGTATCGGTGGTGCCTGCGGTGTCTGTGGTGCCTGCGGTGTCTCTGGTGTCGGGAGCGCTCGTGATTCCCATGGTTGTGGTGATGCCCATGGTTCTGGTGGTGCTGCTGGTGCCGGAGATGTGGAAGACGGTGTCCGGTTCCACGGAGGCCACCCGGGGGTCGGCGGCCAGGGCCCGGGCCCGCGCGGCGGTGGTGCGGACGGCGAAGCCGTCGAGGGCGGCCTCGTAGACGGGACCGACGGCGTCCCCGGACTGAGCGGCCTCGGCGGCCAGGGCACGGGTCGGGGCGCGCGAGGCGGTGTCCTTGAGGACGACGACGTAGGGCGCGGTGGAGCGGGAGCCCGCATCGGGTGCGAGAACCGGTGGTGAGCCCGTGACGGCGGTGGAGAGCAGGGCGGCTGTGGGGAGGAGCGTGGCGAATGCGGTTGCGGTCATGCGGCCGATGCTCCGCGAGGGGTGGTGCGGGCGCGCGGAGGGTGCGCCGAGTGGGCGCACGACACGCCGCCGCCCGGGCGGTTCCGTGCCCGCCGTCGCCCCCGCTCCCTCAGGCCGCGCGCCAGAGCGTCCCTGCCGGCCATCACGATGCTCTCCGGCGCCGTCACCGTCTCCGGGGTCCTGAGTGCCACGACGGGCGGGCGGCGAGGCTGTTTTGAGGTCCGGGACGGGGTCTGCGGAGCGACCGCGCCCGGGAGGGGCCCGCCCGGGCTACGGCGCGAGCGGCCAGCCGCGCATCGAGAACACGCCCTCGTCGCGGGCCCCGGCGGCGTCGTAGGTGGCCAGTGCGGCCTCGTTGTCGGTGTCGACCCCCACCCACATGCCGTAGCAGCCGCGTTCCTTCGCCTCGTCCGCCAGCGCCAGGGTCAGGGCGCGCCCGATCCCGCGGCACCGGTAGCCCTCGTCCACGGAGAGCTCGTACAGGCACATCTCCGTCCCCTTGTCGGGGTGGTGCATCTCGATGCCGGAGACCATCCCGGCGGGCACGCCGTCGACGTAGGCGATGAGCATCAGATGCCCGGGGGCGGTGAGGAAGCGCTCGGACCACTCCTCGCGGGCGGGCCCGTCGAAGAGGGACTCGGCGGCCGAGAGCTCGGCGGGTGTGAGGGCCCGGCGGATGTCCATGGCGGTCACGATAGTGCGCGCACGGCCCAGGTCGGGGCGTGGCCGGACACGGCGTGGCGGGCGGCCCGGAAACTCCCGGCCGGGTGGGCGCGGTGCTGACCAACCTGTCCGGGGCTTTGAGGACTTGAGGAAAGAGGGGGAGCTTCGTGAGGAATGCCGTGGTCACGCCGGAGGGCGACCGGATCCGCTGGGTCGAACTGCCGGGCGGGGCTCCGGCGCGGGTGTACATGCACGGCCTGGGCGCCACCTCGCCCGCCTACTTCGCGGCGAGCGCCGTGCACCCGCTGCCGACGGGCCGGCGTTCCCTGCTGGTCGACCTGCTGGGCCACGGGCACAGCGACCGGCCCGAGGGCTTCGGATGCACCCTCGAAGAGCACGCCGACGCGCTGGCGGCCGTCCTCACCGAGGCTGGCGCGCAGGGTGCCGAGCTGATCGCCCACAGCATGGGCGGAGCCGTGGCCGTCGTGCTGGCCGACCGCCACCCGCAACCTGGTGTCCCGGCTGGTGCTCGTCGACGCCAACCTGGACCCCGCGCCCCCCAGTACCGCCGCCGCGGGGAGCAGCCAGATCGCCTCCTACCCCGAGTTCCTGGCCGGCGGCTGGGCCGAGGTGCGTGACAGGGCCGGCGCCCACTGGTGGTCCGCGATGCGGCTGGCCGGCCGTACGGCCCTGTACCGCAGCGCCGTCCACCTCGCGGCGGGCACCACCCCCACCGTGCGCGAGCTGCTCCCGGAACTGAACAACCCGCGCACCTTCCTGCTGCCCGAGGCGGACGTCCCGCTCCCCGGTGCCGACGCCCTCCGGGCCGCGGGCGTCGCCGTGGTGCCCGTCCCCGACTGCGGGCACAACATCATGCTGGACAACCCCGAGGCTTTCGCCAGGGCCACCGCCGCCGTCCTGGAGACCGCCGCCCTGGCCGCCGCCGTCCTGGCCGCCGCCGTCCTGGAGGCCACCGCCCTGGAGATCGCCGCCCTGCAGACCACCGCCTAACCCTGGGCGCGCGGCGACGGGGTGCCGTCGGTCCAGGCGTAGACCCGCTTGCCGCGCACGGCGACCTGGTACTGGTGGAAGTCCCGGCACTCGGAGCGGACTTCGGCCCGCAGGGTGTTCGGCCACCACCGGGCATGCAGCTCCGGGGCGCCCTGCCGCTTCGGCGTGCCCGCCGTGCACTGCGGACCGTCCAGCGGAGTCTTGCCCAGGTCGAACCGTATGAGCCGGGCCTCCCCGGTGGTGCGTACGCGTATGCGGACGTCGGTGGCGTCCTTGGGTATCCAGGACGGCAGGGCGAACGGTGCTTCCGCGCGCGCCGGGGCATCGGCGGCGGTCGCGAAACGCTTGCCCTTCTCCTTGAACACCTTGTGGTCGATGGTGTCCGTCACGGGGTTGGGCGGCAGGTTGGGCAGGGCGAAGGCGGCGGTGGCGAGGACTCCGGCGGTGGCGGCGGCGATGACGAGCGGGCGGCGTTTCATGCCTTCCAGTCTCGGCGGAGAGGTCTCCCTCGCGCGTCCCTCCTCAGAACGAACCGCGCCCCGGCCGAAGGTCTCACACGGCGTCATACCTGGGAGGGTCTCCGGTGACGGCCGCGCGACACGCAGTGACCGGGGGCCGCGCAAGGAGCCGAGGGCCGCACAGTAACCGGGCGGCGGCCGACCCCGTTGGCCGGTCGACCGTCCGCCCGGCCCCCGAGGACCCCCATGCGCCGTCGCCGCCTCCTGCCCGCCCTCGCGACCGCCACGGCCACCGCCGTGCTCGCCCTCTCGCCCGCCGCCTGGGCCGCACCCGGGGTCCCGGCCGACAAACCGCAGGTGCTGAGCCGCTGGACACAGCCCAGCACCGCCAGTTATGAGGCCTGGGCCGACGCGCGTGAGCACCGCGCCGCCTGGGCCGCGTACGGCTTCGACTGGTCGACCGACCAGTGCACGACCTCCCCGGACAACCCCTTCGGCTTCCCCTTCGCGGTGGCCTGCGCCCGCCACGACTTCGGCTACCGCAACCACCGGGCGGCCGGGCTGTTCCCCGCCGCCAAGGCCCGGCTCGACGACGCGTTCCACGCGGACATGAAGCGGGTGTGCGCCCGCTACACGGGCAGCCGCAAGCGTTCGTGCGACGGCACCGCGTGGACGTACTACCAGGCGGTCAGGCTCCTCGGCATTTCCTAGTAGCCACAGGGGGCACGCGCAGAGCACGCGATCACACGCAGAGCACGGGGACCCGCTGGACCAGGTTGTTGGCGAAACCACCGCGGTTCCACGGCTGTTCGAGCGGCTGGGTGCGTCCCCCGCTGTCCGTGGCGCGGACGGTGAGCGTGTGGCGGCCCGGTACGGCCGTCCACACGCAACTCCACGCCTGCCACGCCCACGGATGCGCCCCCGGCGCCGCCACCTCGGCCGGTGCCCAGGTCAGGCCGTCGTCGGCGCTCACCTCCACCCGGGCCACGGCCCCGTGGCCGGACCACGCCCGACCCTCCAGGCGTACCGGGCCGGGATGCACGACGCGGGTGCGCGACATGAAGTCGGGGAAGCCCGGCGGGGCCATCAGGGCGCGCGGTGCGATGCGGGTGACCGGCTCGCCGGGCTCGTCCGGATCGTCGGCGGAGTGCCGCAAGCGGTAGGCCACGGACTGCTGGAACCCGGTGAACGGCGCGTCGACGAGGGTGATGTCCCGCAGCCACTTGACGTGCGCCATGCCGTACCAGCCCGGCACGACCAGCCGCAGCGGATACCCGTGCTGCGGCGGCAGGAGCCGGCCGTTCATGGCGTAGGCGATCAGCACGCCCGAGTCCTCCCCGGTGGCGTACGGCAGCGGCAGACTGCGCCGGTAGTCCTGCTCGACTCCGCGCTCCACACCGTGGTCGGCCCCGGTGAACACCGCTTCGACGGCATCGGGCCGCACCCCCGCCGCCTGCAGTACGAGACGCAGCGGGACCCCGGTCCAGTCGGCGGTGCCGACCGCCTCCACCAGCCACGGCTGGCTGACCGGCCGGGGGGACAGGAGCGCCCGGCCGTTGCCCGCGCACTCCATCGTGACGCGGCGGGTGACCTCGGGGAACGCCCGCAGCACGTCGAGCTCCAGCGACAGGGGCGTGTCCACCAGGCCGCCCACTGTCAGCCGCCAGCCGTGCGCGTCGGCGGCGGGGATGTCGTAGTGGACCAGGACGTAGTGCAGCCCGGGCGGTGTGACCTCGTAGCGCAGGGCCTCCAGCGGCAGGCCGTGGTTGCGGGCCGCGAGCGCCAGCTCCTCCCGGCCGATGCCCTCACCGGCCCGGGCGATGCGCGCCGGGGCACTGATGTCGCGCACGGACGCCTCTTCCATCTCCCCATGGTCGCGCGCCCCGCCCCGCGGGGCATGTCGTCACCCCCAGCGTCATCCCCAGCCGTCATCCCCAGCCGTCACCCCCCATCCGTCTCCCGCGGCCGTCGTCCGCGGGCCGCATCGTCACAGGTGCCGGGTGAACCAGTCGCGGGCCAGGGCGGCCACCTCGTCCAGGGCGCCCGGCTCCTCGAAGAGGTGGGTGGCTCCCGGGACGACCTCCAGCCGGGTCTCGCAGAGCAGCTCGCGCTGCGCGGCGCGGTTGAGTTCCAGCACGGTGGTGTCGCGGCCGCCGACGATGAGCAGGGTGGGCGCCCGTACGCCGGCCAGCCGGGGCCCGGCGAGGTCGGGCCGGCCGCCGCGCGAGACCACGGCGCCGATGTCGGCGTCGGCCGCGGACGCGGCCCACAGCGCGGCCGCGGCCCCGGTGCTCGCGCCGAAGTAGCCGATCGGGAGCGGCGCGCGCCGGCGGAGCCAGGCGGTGGCGGCCGCGAGCCGTCCGGCCAGCGGCTCGATGGCGAAGACGTTGGCCCGGTCGGCCTCCTCGGCGGGTGTCAGCAGGTCGAAGAGCAGGGTGCCCAGACCGGCCCGGTTCAGGTCCGCTGCGACCGTCCGGTTGCGCGGGCTGCGACGGCTGCTGCCGGAGCCGTGGGCGAACACCACGACCGCCCCGGCCCCCTCCGGCAGGGCCAGGTCCCCGGCCAGGGCCAGCCCGCCGACGTCCACCTCGACCTCGACGGCCCGGGCGGCCTCGACGGCGCCGACGCTCCCGACGGCCCGCGCGGGCCGTGGGCCGGCCGCCGCCTGCGCCAGCAGGGCGACGACCTCCTCGTCGGAGGTCTGGGAGAAGTCCTGGTACCACTCGCCGACGGCCCGGAAGGCGCGCGGCGCGGAGAGGCACACCACGTCGTCGGTCTCGTCGCGCAGCCGGGCGACCGCGTCGGGCGGGGCCACCGGGACGGCCAGCACCACCCGGGCCGCGCCCTGCGCCCGTACGACCTGGCAGGCGGCGGCCGCCGTGGCTCCTGTGGCGATCCCGTCGTCGACGACGATCACCGTCCGCCCGTCGAGGGCAACCCGGGGCCGGTCGCCGCGGAACCTGCGGGCCCGCCGGGCGAGCTCCGCCGCCTCGGCGCGCTCGACCGCCTCCAGGTCCTCGCGCGTGACCCGGCTGCTGCGGACGATGTCCTCGCTGATGACCCGTACGCCGCCCTCGCCGATCGCCCCGAAGCCGAGCTCACGGTGGTGCGGGACACCGAGCTTGCGGACCACGATCACGTCGAGCGGGGCGTGGAGGGCCCGCGCCACGGGGAAGGCCACCGGGACGCCGCCGCGGGGCAGGCCCAGTACGACGGGACGTTCCTCCTGCAGAGGGCGGAGGGCTGCGGCGAGCCGCTCCCCGGCGTCCGCGCGGTCGGTGAAGAACACGGGTTCACCCCCAACCCCAGGGAGACGGGACCACGCACCCCCTCCTTCCGACGCAACCCCACTCGGGGGATTCCCGCAAGTCGGGGAGGCCGACGGACCGCGCCATCGACCCCCGGAGGCTCCCGAGGCCTCCCGAGGCCCCCGGGGTCGCCGGAGCCCCCGGAGCCCCCGGAGGCCGCCGGAGGCGGAGCGGCCTCTTCCGTCGACGGGTCCGCCGCACGGACCACAGGGTCGTTTTCCGGACGATCTGGGGCCCGGTGCGGGCGAGTTCGGCCAGGGCGGCCGCGACGGAGGCCGCCGCGGGCGGCCTCCCGGCGCGTCCGGATCGGTGCCCCGCGCCCCCGCCCGACCGGCCCGGCCACCCCCCTCTCAACCGCTGCGACCTGTGCGAAAGCCCTCCGCGGAGGGAGGGCTTCGGGTGGTTCGGGTGTTGAAGAATGTGCGCCCCCGGCAGGACTCGAACCTGCGGCCAAGTGCTTAGAAGGCACCTGCTCTATCCACTGAGCTACGGGGGCCGGAAGGTGGCCGTGGTGGGCCTGGAGCCCCTGGTGGGGGTGGGACTTCGGTCCGTTCCGGGTCAAGGATAGGGCTCCGGCCGCCTTGTCCCGGTTGCTTCACTCGCGGGCCACGATGTGGAGGTTCCGTGAAGCGGTCCCGATAATCGCAGGCAGGTGCGATTCTCGCATCGCTTTTGCGCCGCGGCGCCCTGGGTGTTGTGCACTCGTTATGCCTGCGCCCCACTCGTCCTTCGTGACCGGAATGTCCCACTGAAGTCGCGGTCGGCGCGCAGGGGGCGTATAAGCTTCAAAAATGGTCCTAAATTGGGCATTCTTCGCATGTGGTGACCTTGGATGTTCGGCCTCAGCTGCTCGATGCCCTGTCCGCCCTGCGCGACCGGGTCGCGTCCGTACGTCTGCCGTTGCCCCTGCCCGGCACCCCACGGGCCCGCCAGACCAGATCCGAGCTGCTCGCGCAGCTCGACGACTACCTCGTACCGCGCCTGAAGGCGCCCGAGGCGCCCCTGCTCGCCGTGGTCGGCGGGTCCACCGGGGCCGGTAAGTCCACCCTCGTCAACTCCCTCGTCGGACGCCAGGTCAGCGAAGCCGGTGTGCTGCGCCCGACCACCCGTACGCCGGTGCTCGTCTGCCACCCCGACGACCACCACTGGTTCGCCGGAATGCGCGTACTGCCCGACCTGATGCGCGTCTGGGTGCCCCACGAGGACGACGACACGCCCCCCAGAGCCGCCTCCCGCGGCCCGGTTCGCGGCCGTACCGGCGCCCAGGGCGCCCAGGGCGGCCACGCGACCCGAGAGATGCGGATCGAGACCGTCTCCAGCCTGCCGCGCGGACTTGCCATCCTCGACGCCCCCGACATCGACTCCCTCGTGGTCGAGAACCGGACACTCGCCGCCGAACTCATCTGCGCCGCAGACGTCTGGGTGATGGTCACCACCGCCTCGCGGTACGCCGACGCCGTCCCCTGGCACCTCCTGCGCACCGCCAAGCAGTACCGGGCCACCCTGATCACCGTCCTGGACCGGGTGCCGCACCAGGTCCTCGCCGAGGTCTCCCGCCAGTACGGGGCCCTGCTCACCAAGGCCGGGCTGGGGGACGTACCCCGCTTCACCGTCCCCGAACTCCCCGAGTCGACCGGCGGCGGCGGACTGCTCCCGGCCAGCGCCGTCGCCCCGCTCTTCGCCTGGCTCGCCCACCACGCGCAGGACCCCGCCGCCCGGCAGTACGCCGTCGGGCGCACCGCCCTCGGCGCCCTGGACTCCCTGCGCAGGCGGATGCCCGAACTCGCCTCCGCCGTCGCCGCCCAGCACGCCGCCGCCGTACGGCTGACCTCCGCCGTCGAGGACGCGTACCGGCGCGAGGGCAAGCGGGTCCGGGGCCGCCTCGACCGGGGCGCCGTCCTGGCCGGCGACGCGCTGACCCGCTGGCGCGGCTACCCCCTCGACACCAGCGCCGGCGAACTGCTCGACTCGCTCGCCGAGTCGCTCGCCGCCCTGCTCCAGTGCGCCGTCGCCGCCGCCGACGAACGGATCGCCGAGGCCTGGCGCCGCGAACCGGCCTCCGGGGCGCTGGTCCTGCCCACGCCCGACAGGGAGGCGGGGGAACGCATCGGCATGGCCGTACGCCGCTGGCGGCGCGTGCTGGAGGAACTCGTCGAGGAGGAGGTGGCCGGGCTCGACCGGCAGCCCGCACCCGACCCCGAGGGCGTCGCGGCCCTGCTCGTCGCGTCCCTGCTCGGCGGCAAACGGGCCCGTCCCGCCGGGGAGAAGCTCGCCGAGCGGATCGGCGCCCAGGCCGCCCTGCGACTGCGCGACAAGGGCGGGGAACTCGTCGGCGACCACCTCGACGAGGTGCTGCGCGGCGAACGCGACCGCCGCCTCGCCCCGTTGGAAGCACTCGAAGTGAGCCCGGAACCGCAGGCCGAACTGATCGCCGCGCTGTCCGTACTGCAGAAGGAGAGGTGACGCCGTGACCGCCCTGACCGACCGCACCGACGACCGCTGGGACGACGGGCTCATCGCGCGCTCCCGCCCCCGCCCCGCCCAAGCGGACGAGGAGGACGCCGACGACGGGACGGAGGAGGGCGACGAAGCGCTCGTACGGGCCGTCTCCGGCGCCGGCAGCGACGGCGGCAAGTCCTCCGCGCCCCCGCTCAGCCCCGAGGCACTGGCCCTGCGCCAGCGCCTCGACGCGCTGCGCCAGTTGGTCGGGCTTTCCCGGACCCGGCTCGACGGCAAGACCCTCGCCGAGGCCGGACGGGTCCTGGACGAAGCCGCCGCACGCCGCGGGCTCTCCCCCCAGCACACGGTCGTCGCGATCGCCGGAGCCACCGGAAGCGGCAAGTCCACGCTGTTCAATTCACTCGCCGGGGTGCAGATCTCCGAGACCGGGCTGCGCCGCCCGACCACCGCCGCGCCCATCGCGTGCAGCTGGTCGGACGGGGCCGCCGGGCTCCTGGACCGGCTGGAGATCCCCGGACGGCTGCGACGCCGGCCCCGCGAGACCTCCGAGGCGGAGACCCTGCGCGGAATGGTCCTCGTCGACCTGCCGGACCTCGACTCGGCGGTCGGTGCGCACCGCGAGCACGTGGACCGCGTACTGGCGCTGGTCGACGCCGTGGTGTGGGTCGTGGACCCGGAGAAGTACGCCGACGCCGTGCTGCACGAGCGGTACCTGAGGCCGCTGGCCGGACACGCCGAGGTGACCTTCGTCGTGCTCAACCAGGTGGACCGGCTGCCCGGCGAGGCCGCCGACCTCGTACTGGACGACCTGCGCCGGCTGCTCGACGAGGACGGCATCGCGCTCGGCGAGCACGGCGAGCCCGGTGCCACGGTCCTGGGACTGTCCGCCCTGACCGGCGACGGCGTCGGGGAGCTGCGCGAACTCCTCGGACAGTTCACGCAGGAGAGGGGCGCCGCGACCCGGCGGATCTCGGCGGACGTGGACCGCGCGGCGATCCGCCTGCGGCCGCTCTACGTCGCCGACGGGCACGCCGGACCGGAGATCGGGGAAGCGGCCCGCACCGAGTTCGAGGACCGGCTCGCCGAGGCCGTCGGGGCGTGCGCGGCCGGACTCGCCGCCGAACGCGCCTGGCGGCGCAACGCGGGCAAGGCGTGCGGGACCCCGTGGCTGCGGCTGTGGCGCTGGTACGAGAACCGGCGCGCGCCCCGCACCCTCGCGGGCCTGGCCGCCCTGGCGGCGATCGGCGGGCGGGGCCAGACGGTCGCGCAGCTGCCGGTCGAGGAGGAGGTGACCGCCCGTCAGCGGGTGGAACAGGCCGTACGGGCCGTCGCCGACGAAGCGGTCGCCGGTCTGCCCGACCCGTGGGCGCAGGCGGTCCGGGAGACGGCGGTGCGCGGAGCGGAACAGCTCCCGGAGGCGCTGGACGAGATCGCGGTGACCCTCGGGGCGGCGGTCGCCGTGCCGAACGCCAAGCCGCCGCGGCCCGCCTGGTGGCCGGCAGCGGTGCTGACGCAGGCGGCCATGACGCTGCTCCAGATCTTCGGCGGACTGTGGCTCGTCGGACAGATCGTCGGGGTCCTGGAGCCCGAACTGATGCCGCCGGTGCTGCTGATGGTGGCGGGCATCATCGGCGGGCCGCTCGTGGAATGGGCCTGCTCGATCGCGGCCAGGGGTCCGGCCCGGCGGTACGGGCAGGACGCCGAGCGCAGGCTGCGGCAGGCCGCCGCCGGGTGCGGGCGGGCCCGGGTGCTGGAACCGGTGGCGGCGGAGCTGCTGCGCTACCGGGAGGTGCGGGAGCAGTACGCGGCGGTCGCCGCAGGGGGGAGCCGGTTGTCCACAACCCGCCAGTAATCCACAGGCCGGAGCGGGGAGCGGCCGCCGGAGGCAGCATGGTCCGTAGCCCGTACGGATGGTCCGTGCGGGCCGGGACGACGGGGGAGGGTGACCGGGATGTACGACACCCAGGTGACGCTGGTGGGGTACGTGGCGACGCAGGTCGACTACAAGGAGACGGTGAACGGTCCGTCGGCGCGGTTCCGGTTCGCGGTGACGCCCCGGTACTACGACCGGCGCAAGGACGCCTGGACGGACGGGCCCACCAGCTTCTACACGGTGTGGGCGCGGCGCACCCTGGCGGTGAACCTCGCCGGTTCCGTGTCGGTGGGCGAGCCGCTGGTGGTGCACGGGCGGCTGCGCGTGCGGGACGATCCACCGGCCGGGGAGGGGGGAGGCCGGTGGGTCAGCGCGGAGATCGACGCGACTGCCATCGGGCACGACCTGAACCGCGGGACGGCGGCCTTCCGGCGAGTGGTCAGAACCGATCATCCGCTGATGGACACTCAGAAGGCGGCGGTGGGCTGAGTGTTCGAGGCGGTTAGGATTCCCCGGTACTCACGGGCACCTGGGTCTTTGGCCCGAAGGGGAAGACTGTGTCGATTGCCGTTCCCGCATCCTCCGCTCCTGCTCCCGCTCCTGCTGCTTCGGTACCTGCTGTTCCCGCTCGTGCTGTCCCCGTTCCAGCTGCTCCCGCACGCGGCGCCGTACGGGGCTCCCCGCGCCGGCCGCTCGCGGCCGTCCTGCTGGCCGCGGCCCTTACCGCCGCGCCCGGCGCCCGGGCCGCCGCCGACTCCGGGCCGGTGGCGCCCCGCGTGCCGGAGGGCGCGAGCGCCGTGCTGGACGGGCTGAAGACGTTCGGGCAGGCGGTCCTCCACGCCGGGGACGGATCGGTGCGGCACATCCCCGCTGGTCTGTACGAGATGCGGGTCGACGGGGGCGGGACGCTCCAGACGTACGGGGTCGGCGTGGCGGGCAACGCACAGCCGCAGGCCCGGTACGCGGAGAGCGGCTGGAGCGGCAGTCCGCTGGCGGGCAACGGACAGGCAGGACGGATCCGCTGGGTGCTGGAGCACTCCTACCCGCAGCTGAACGACCTGGCCGGGCTCGCCAAGGCGGCCGGGGCCGTGTCGCTGACGGCCGAGAGCGCGGCGGCGGGGACGCAGGTGGCGATCTGGCGGCTCGCGGACGGGGTGCGCGTCGAGGCGGCGGACCCGTCCGCGGAGAAGCTGGCCGACTACCTCCAGCGGGCGGCGGGACAGCTGGCGGAGCCGCCCGCTTCGCTGAGACTCGAACCCGCCGACGTGTCGGGGCCGGTCGGCAGCCGGCTCGGCCCGGTGACCGTGCGCACCGGCGCGCGGAGCGTGTCGGTCATCCCGGACGCGGCGGCCGCGGCCATGGGGGTGCGCGTGGTGGACGCCGAGGGGCGGCCGCTGGGTACGGCGGCCAACGGGAGCCGGATCTACTTCGAGGTACCGGCGGGCACCCCCGACGGGACGGCCTCGGTCACCGTCCAGGGGGCCACCAAGGTGCCGGTCGGGCGGGTCTTCACCAGCGGAGTCCCCGCCCAGGCGCAGATCGTGGCCGGCTCCAGCGAGTCCGCGGCGACGGCCACGGCGCGGGCGGCCTGGCCGCCGCCCCCGCCGCCCGAGGCCGGTGCGACCCCGGCCGAGGCCTCGGACACGGGGATCGGTTCGGCGGCGGTCGCGCTGGGCGCGCAGTCCGCGTCCCTGGCGACGACCTCCCCGGACGAGGAGCGGCTGGCGACCAGCGGCAGCTCGGCCGCCACACCCGTCATCGCCTCCCTGGCGGTGGGCCTCGTCGTGCTGGGCGGCCTGGTCGTCCTGCTGCTGCGCAAGCGCCCCCTCGACGAGGAGGAGTAGGAAGGGAAGCGCTTCAGGAGCAGGAGACGAGGAAAGCGGAGGAAGCGGAGCTGGAGACGAGGGAAGCGGAGCTGGAGACGGGGAAACGGCCGGCGCCGAGTGCCCGCGCCGATTCCGGAACGGGATCCGGGGTAGAGGCAGGAAATGGTTGATCAAGAACTGACCTGGACCGGCGCCTTCGCGCGATGGGACCGCCGGCTGTTCGACGCCGTGGCCCGTCGGCACTGGCCCGGCGCCGACCGCGTGCTGCCCCGCCTCGGGCGGGCCGCGAACCACGGCGTGCTGTGGGGCGGAGCCGCCGCGGCCATCGCCGTCTTCGGGTCGGCCGGCGCGCGCAAGGCGGCCCTGCGCGGGGCGGCCTCCCTGATGCTGGCCTCCTCGACCATCAACACCATCGGCAAGTGGTCCGTACGCCGCCCCCGGCCGCTGCTGGAAGGCGTGCCCGCGGTACGGCAGCTGGCCGTGCAGCCGCAGACCACCTCCTTCCCGTCCGGGCACTCGGCGTCCGCCTTCGCCTTCACCGCCGGGCTGGCGCTGGAGGCCCCCGCCCTGGGTGCCGCGCTCGCCCCGGTGGCCGCGTCGGTGGCGTTCTCCCGGGTCTACACCGGCGTGCACTACCCCTCCGACGTGGTGGCGGGAGCGGCACTGGGCGTGGTCGCCGCCTTCGTCGTACGCCGGCTGGCGCGGGACGTGCAGGAGGCCCGGGCCGTGCCGGGCGACGAGCCGAAGGCCGTCGGGGTCCCCGCGCTGCCCGACGGGGCCGGGCTGACGGTGGTGGTCAACACCGGGTCGGGCACGGCCGCGACCGTGCCCGACTTCGTGCGCGCCAGGCTCCCCAAGGCCGAGGTGATCGAGTGCCGGGGCGCGGACCTGCTCCCCGCACTGGCCGGGGCGGCCTCGCGCTCCCTCGTCCTCGGGGTGTGCGGCGGCGACGGCACCGTCAACGCCGCCGCCACCGCCGCCCTGAAGGCCGGGGTCCCCCTCGCCGTGTTCCCCGGCGGCACCCTCAACCACTTCTCGCTGGACCTCGGCCTCCTCGGACCCGAGTCCACCTGCGAAGCCCTGGAGCACGGGGAGGCCGTCCGCATCGGCGTGGGCCGCTTCTCCCCGGGCCCGGGCCCCGACGGGGCGCCCGGCTACTTCCTGAACAACTTCAGCATCGGCGCCTACCCGGAGCTGCTGCGGCACCGGCTGCACTGGGGCCCGCGCATCGGCGGCGGACCGGCCGCCCTGCTGGCGGCCTGGAAGGTCCTGCGCGCCGAGCGGCCCGTACGGCTGAAACTGGCCGGACGGCCCCGGAGCGTCTGGCTGCTCTTCGCCGGCAACGGCACCTACCACGGCACCGGCCCCACCCCGGGCCGCCGCGACAGCGTCGGCGAGGGCCTGCTCGACCTGCGGGTCGTCCACGGCGGCGGGCGGCCCGGCCCCCGGCTGCTGGCCGCCGCCTTCGCCGGCCCCCTGAGCCGGTCCCCGGTCCACGCGGCCACCCACCTGCGCAGCCTGCGCGTCGGATCCGTCCCGCAGGGCACCCCGCTCGCCTACGACGGCGAGTACGCCAAGGCCCCGGGCGAGCTCGTCCTCGACACCCTCCCAGGAGCCCTCACCGTCTACCGCCCCCTCTGACCACCCCGCCCCCGGCCCCGCGGGCCGCCCCGCATGCCGGCGGTAGGGGTGGGGCGGGGGCCCCTCCCGGGTTCCTCGCTGGGCCGTCTATGGGCCGTCAGGCGGCCTCCAACGGTCACCAACGTCGACCAACGGTGACCAGACCGTGAGACCAGCCCCTGGGCGGACCGCAGGTCAGGGCGCCTGACCATACGGGTTTCCCCCGAGGTATGGACGCCTGGCAAGATGGGGTGTATCTGCCCACCATCGATCTGCCGGACGGTTTCTCTTGGCTGAGTTCATCTACACCATGCGCAAGACGCGCAAGGCACACGGCGACAAGGTGATCCTTGACGACGTCTTCCTGAACTTCCTGCCCGGCGCGAAGATCGGTGTGGTGGGTCCGAACGGTGCCGGTAAGTCCACCGTTCTGAAGATCATGGCGGGCATCGAGCAGCCGTCCAACGGTGACGCCTTCCTGACGCCCGGCTACACCGTCGGCATCCTCATGCAGGAGCCGAAGCTGGACGAGTCCAAGACGGTGCTGGAGAACGTCGAGGACGGCGTCGGCCCGATCAAGCAGAAGCTCAACCGGTTCAACGCGATCGCCGAGGAAATGGCGACGAACTACACCGACGAGCTGATGGAGGAGATGGGCAAGCTCCAGGACGACCTGGACCACGCCAACGCGTGGGACCTCGACGCCCAGCTGGAGCAGGCCATGGACGCCCTGGGCTGCCCGCCCGGCGACTGGCCGGTCACCAACCTCTCCGGTGGTGAGAAGCGCCGCGTGGCCCTCTGCAAGCTGCTGCTGGAGGCCCCCGACCTGCTGCTCCTCGACGAGCCCACCAACCACCTCGACGCCGAGTCCGTGAACTGGCTGGAGCAGCACCTGGCCCAGTACAAGGGCGCCGTCGTGGCCGTCACCCACGACCGCTACTTCCTCGACAACGTCGCCGAGTGGATCCTCGAACTCGACCGCGGCCGCGCCCACCCCTACGAGGGCAACTACTCCACCTACCTGGAGAAGAAGGCCGAGCGCCTCAAGGTCGAGGGCAAGAAGGACGAGAAGCGCGCCAAGCGCCTCAAGGAAGAGCTGGAGTGGGTCCGCTCCAACGCCAAGGGCCGCCAGGCCAAGTCCAAGGCCCGTCTCGCTCGCTACGAGGAGATGGCGGCCGAGGCCGACAAGATGCGCAAGCTCGACTTCGAGGAGATCCAGATCCCGCCGGGCCCGCGTCTGGGCTCGATCGTGGTCGAGGTCAACAACCTCTCCAAGGCGTTCGGCGACAAGGTCCTCATCGACGACCTGTCCTTCACCCTGCCGCGCAACGGCATCGTCGGCATCATCGGCCCGAACGGCGCCGGCAAGACCACGCTCTTCAAGATGATCCAGGGCCTGGAGAAGCCGGACTCCGGCGAGATCAAGGTCGGCGAGACCGTCAAGATCAGCTACGTGGACCAGGGCCGCGCCAACATCGACCCCAAGAAGACCCTCTGGGCGGTCGTGTCGGACGAGCTGGACTACATCAACGTCGGCAACGTCGAGATGCCGTCCCGCGCGTACGTCAGCGCCTTCGGCTTCAAGGGCCCGGACCAGCAGAAGCCGGCCGGCGTGCTCTCCGGCGGTGAGCGCAACCGCCTGAACCTCGCGCTCACCCTGAAGCAGGGCGGCAACCTGCTGCTCCTCGACGAGCCCACCAACGACCTCGACGTCGAGACCCTGGGCTCGCTGGAGAACGCGCTGCTGGAGTTCCCCGGTGCGGCCGTCGTCGTCTCCCACGACCGCTGGTTCCTGGACCGGGTGGCCACCCACATCCTCGCCTACGAGGGTGACTCCAAGTGGTTCTGGTTCGAGGGCAACTTCGAGTCCTACGAGAAGAACAAGATCGAGCGGCTCGGCCCGGACGCGACCCGTCCGCACCGTGCCACCTACAAGAAGCTCACCCGGGGCTGAGGGGAGAGCTGAGGTCACGGCCATGGCCAGACACCAATACCGTTGCCCCCTGCGCTGGGCGGACATGGATGCCTTCGGGCACGTCAACAACGTCGTCTTCCTCCGCTACCTGGAGGAGGCGCGGATCGACTTCATGTTCCGCCTCGCGCCGGGGGAGGGCAGTGAGTCCTTCACCGGCGGGTCCGTCGTGGCCCGCCACGAGATCGACTACAAGCTGCCCCTCGTGCACCGGCACGAGCCGGTCCTCATCGAGTCCTGGGTGACCCGGATAGGCGCCGCTTCCCTGACCATCCGCTACGAGGTCAAGGACGAGGCGACGGAGGACCGGCCCGAGACCGTCTACGTGCGTGCGGAGACCGTGGTCGTGCCCTACAACCTCGCCGCGGGGCGGCCCCGCCGCATCACGGCCGAGGAGAGGCACTTCCTGGAGGAGTACCTCGACGAGCCGCGCGCCGAGGCCATCGCGGCATGAGTGAGCAGCTGCGCTTCGCCGACTCCGGGGAGGCGGCGGACCTCGCCGCCTTCCTGGGCCGGCTGGTGCACTACGACCGGGCCGCCGCCGTCCGCCTCCAGGCGGGCGGCGGCGCGCTCGGCGTGTTCGGGCGGCCGCCCTCGTTCGAGGTCCTGGCCATCCGCACCGTGCGGCTCGCCGCACCCGTGACGACACCGCTGGACGTCACCGTGTCCGCCGGTGAGCTGCTGGAGGCCGTGGACGAGGCCTCGGCCGGGGCCACCGTGCCCGGGCCGGTCACCGGGCCGCCCTGGACCGGGGTGCTCCCGCCCCGCGGCGGCTGGCGGCAACTGCCGGGCCTGCCCGGCACGGAAGCGATCGCGCAGGCCCTGGCGGCCTCCGTCGCCGAGTTCCGGGCCCGTGACGGGGCCCTGCCCGCGCAGCACCGGACCCGGTCCGAACGCGACCGGATCGGCCGCGAGATCTGGTCCCGCACCCTGGGCGACACCGAGCTGCCGCTGCGCGTCGCGCACGCCGCGCAGTCCCTGGGCTTCCTGCGGCCGGTACGGGCCACGGTGCCCGCCCCCGCCACCGAGCCCAGCGCAGCCCCCGCCCCGGTGGCGCTGCTCGCCTCCGGGAGCTGGCTGAGGCTGCGCACCCCGTACGGCTCCGTCGCCACCCGCCGCCCCGGCGCCACCGGCGGCCTCGGCGCCTTCCGGGTCAGCCCCGTCTGACCCGCGCGCCCCGAGGCCGACCGCCCCGAGGCCGACCGGCCCGAGGCCGACCGGCCCGAGGCCGACCGGCCCGGGGTGCGCCCTGGTACCGCAACGGTCTAGCCCGCCGTGTTGATCATCGATGCGGCGGCGTAGGTGAGGTACTTCCACAGCTGCGCCTCGTGCTCCGGAGCCAGGCCCAGCTCGTCCAGCGCCACCCGCATGTGCTTCAGCCAGGCGTCGTGGGCCGCCGCGTCCACCTGGAACGGCGCGTGCCGCATCCGCAGCCGCGGGTGGCCGCGGTGCCGGCTGTACGTGGTCGGCCCGCCCCAGTACTGCATCAGGAACAGCGCGAAACGCTCCTCGGCCGGACCGAGGTCCTCCTCCGGGTACATCGGGCGCAGCAGGGGGTCCTCCGCGACCCCTTGGTAGAAGCGCCGCACCAGGCGACGGAAGGTGTCCTCGCCGCCCACCTGCTCGTAGAAGGTCTGCTCCTGCTCCTGAAGGCCGCCCTGCGGAATCTCATTCACCCGACCATCGTCTCAGACGCCCGGCACCGTCCGGGGGCGCCTTCGCGCTCGCACGCGCGGCCCGGCCGCAGGACAGTGGAGGCATGGCCGCACACACCGCACACAGCGCACGCACCGGGACGCGGGACCTGCGGGAGACCGCGCACGCCGCCCAGGTGCGGGAGCTGACCGCGGCCGGCGTGCTGGAGGACCCGCGCTGGCGGGCCGCCTTCGCGGCCGTGCCCCGGCACGCCTTCGTGCCCTACTTCTGGGCCGACCGCGGCGCCGGCCACGAACGGCTCTGGGCCGAGGACCCCGACCCCGCGCAGCGGGCCCGCTGGCTGCGCGGGGTCTACGTCGACGCCCCGCTCGCCACCCGGCTGCGCGACGGCCGCCTGGTGTCCTCCAGCAGCCAGCCCTCCCTGATGGCGAAGATGCTGGCCGCCCTGGAGGTGCGCGACGGCGACGACGTCCTGGAGATCGGCGCGGGCACCGGCTACAACGCGGCCCTGCTCTGCCACCGCCTCGGCGACGAGCACGTCACCACCGTGGACCTGGACGAGGAGATCACCGAGTCCGCCCGGACCCACCTGGCCCGCCTCGGCTACCACCCGACGGTGGTCACCGGCGACGGCGCCCGCGGCTGCCCCGCCCGTGCCCCCTTCGACCGGATCCTGGTGACCTGCATGCTGCCGCTGGTCCCGCCCGCCTGGCTCGGCCAGTGCCGGCCCGGGGCCCGCATTCTGGCCCCGCTGTCGACCGGGCTGATCTCCCTCACGGTCCGGGACGCCGAGTTCGCCGAGGGCCGTTTCCTGCACACCGCGGCCTACTTCGTCCCGCTGCGCGGGGCCACGGGCGTACCGCCGCCCGACCGGACGGCGATGGTGCGCGGGCTCCCGTACGAGCTGGTGGAGAACGAGCGCTTCCAGTTCATGCTGGTGCTGACCGCCGGGGCACTGCACCCCCGCGAGGCCCTGGACCTGTGGCGCAGCGAGGGCCGCCCGGGCCGCGAACGCTTCGGCGTCTCGGTCGGCCCGGAAGGCCAGTGGTCATGGCTGGACGACCCCCAGGGTCCCTACGTGTGGCCCCTGGGGGGAGCCTGATCAGCCGCGGCGGATGGTGATCGTGGTCCAGGCGCCCACGTGGACGCGGTCGCCGTCGGCGAGCGGGACCGGGACGTAGGGCTGGATCGGGTCCTCGCCGCCGTTGATGGTGGTGCCGTTGGTGGAGTTCTGGTCCACCACCGCCCAGCTCATGTCGGGCTGCTGCACCAGCACCGCGTGCTGGTGGGAGACGCCCGGGTCCTCCGGGGGCACCGACAGGTCGATGTCCGGGGACTCGCCCGTGGAGGCGCGGCGTCGGCCGATGGTGATCTGGCCGCCGGACAGCGGGAGGTGCTGTTCCGGGGAGTACGCGGGCAGGTTGAGCCCGGTCGCCTCGGGGCCGCTGCGCTGCATCATCGCCATGAAGTACGAGCGGTCGGGGCCGATCGTCGCGCTCCAGGACCCGCCCTGGGGCGGCAGGTGCTGGTACGACGGGGCCTGGGACTGCTGCCGGCCGTAGTCCTGCTGGTACTCCTGCTGGTGCTGCGGCGGGGCCTGCTGCTGGTACCGGGGCTGCTGCTGGGCCTGCTGGGCCTGCTGGGCCTGCTGGTACGCCGGCGGCGGCTCGTGCGCGGGCGGCGGCAGCAGCCAGTCGTCCTCGCGCTGGAGCGGCTCCGCCGGGCGGTTGACCCGGGACGGCCGCGAGCCCTGGTACTCGAAGTGGTCGCCGTACGTCCCCGGCGCCGACACGGGCGGCGGGGGCGGGCTGCCGGGACGGGGCCCGGCAGCGGGACCGGCGCCGGGCCCCGGCGGCACGGGGTCCGCGACCGGAGGCGGCGTGTACGGGGTCGCCGCACGGGTCAGGAAGTTGTACCGGCACTCCTCGCAGAACGGGGCCATGGCCTCGCGCGGGGTCCGGCACTGCGGGCAGAGCTCTGCCTGGGCGGTCGGTTCACCGGCGGTCGGGGGGAAGCCGTAGCCGTAGGAAGGCACGGCGGGGGGACCCTCGGGGGTACCCATGCGGTGGCCGCAGACCTCGCACCAGTCGTCGGAGGCGGACTGGTGCCCGTTCGGGCAGGTCGGCATGGCGGCTCTTCCCCCTTCTTCTCCCAGCGTCATCGCGGGAGGCTCTCAGAACTTCTTCACTCGGACGGTCTGGGTCGAACGTGTTTCGAGAGTCATCTCGTCGGCGTCGGCAACCTTCGCTTTCAGCCGCACAGTACCCGCCACCGCGTCCACCACATCCACCACCTTCGACAGAAGCCGTGCTGTGTCGGCGTTCCCTGAGACGCTCGCCAGTTGTACGGCCCGTCCGAGTTTGGCCGTAGCACCATCGACATCGCCCATTTTGCGGGCTTCGAGGCCCTGCTGGATAGCCTGCGCCAGCTCCGCCTGCCCGGTGTAGTGGGCGACCTGCGGGTTGATGGCGGTGGACGCGGCCACGTCGTGCGTCCACACCGCGCGCACCAGACCCTGGGCCAGGACGGCCTCGGGCTCGCCCCCCGTCGCCGGCCGCACCAGCATGGCGCGGGAGGCGAGCATCTCCTGGCCGACGGCGGCGCCGGGGACGCGCACGCACACGTGGTACTCGCGGGACTCGTCGCCCCACGACCCGGTCGGATAGTCGCCCGCGCGCGGGCCCGCGTCGGTCCGGCGGCCGGTCAGGTCCTGCACGGTGGGCGCGACCTGCTTGACGTACTGGATCTCCACGCCGACCGGGGTCCACAGGCGCAGCGAGACGTCCGCGACCTCCTTGCCCATGACCTTCTCCATCATGCGCGTGAAGTCCTCGGTGAGGTGGGCCGGGTCGGCCACGATGTCGGCGGAGCCGAGCAGGGCGCTCGCGATGCCGGTGACCTCCTTCACCTCCCAGTCGGTGCCCACGCCGCGGGCGTCGCAGGTGAAACGGCCCGCGCAGGCGTCCAGGGTGGCACGCAGGACGGCCGGTTCCTCGTGCTCGTTGCGTCCGTCGGTGAGCAGGATGCCGTGCCGGATGGCCGCGGTGGAGCCGCGCAGCAGGCCGTCGGCCAGCCGCAGCCAGGTGCCGATGGCGGTGCCGCCGCCTGCGCCGAGGCCGCGCAGGGCCTCCTTGGCCTCGGCCCGGGTGGCGGGGCCGGCGACGGCGAGGCGACCCAGGCCCGGATAGACCTCCCTGGCCACGTGCGTGCCGGCGATCACCGCGAAGGCCGTGCCGTCGCGCAGGGTGTCGACGGCCGCGGCCGTGGCCTCGCGGGCGCCCCGCATCTTCTCCGCCGGGTACTCCATGGAGCCCGAGCAGTCGACCATGATCACGACGGCGGCCGTGCCGTCCGCGGGCGTCCCGCGGGTGACGCTGCCCCCACCGGTGGCGGTGACGGTGACGATGGCGTGGACGTCCCGCCCGCCTTCGGGAAGGAACTCGTTCTGGTACACGTCCACGCTGAAGCGCGGTGCGCTCGGCTTGGCGAAATTCGCCATCGGCTGGACTCCTAGAGGGCTCGGCAGGCGGGTCAGACCTGCGGGCGCGCTTCCACTTCCGGTTCCGCTGGTGCTGCCGTGCCGGTCTCCGGGGCCGAACCCGGTTCCCGTTCGCGTTCGGGCTGCGTGGCGAACGGCACGACGGCCACGGTGATGTTGTCGTGGCCGCCGCCGTCGAGGGCGTGTCCCACGAGCACCTGTGCGCCGTGCAGCGGGCGGACCGCGGCGTCGACGGGCAGGACCTGCGCCATCTCCCGCGCGGACTCCGCGTAGTTCCACAGTCCGTCGGTGCAGACCACGACCACGCCCGGGTGGTCCGGCTTGAAGATCGCGGTGTGCGGTTCGAGCTCGTACGCGTCGGCACCCAGCCAGCCGGTGATGGCGTGCGCGCGGGCGTCCGCGTAGGCCTCGGCCTCACCCATCAGGCCGGCGGCGACCATCTGGGCGGCCCACGAGTCGTCCTCGGTGAGCCGGCGGGGCAGCGCGGCGCGGTCGTCGGGTACCCAGTAGGCGCGGCTGTCGCCCACCCAGCCGATGGTCAGCAGGCCGCCGCTGACGACGGCGCCGACCAGGGTGCAGGCGGGGGCGTTCTGCGCGCCGGGAACCTCGGGGGCCAGCGCGTCGACCGCCGCGGCGGCGGCCAGGATCGCCTCGTGCATGGCCTCCTGGGGGTGCGCGCCGCGGGGCAGGGCCTCCAGCAGGGCCTCGTTCGCGGCGGCGGCCGCGGCCGCCGAAGCGTCGTCGGGGCGGCTCGCGGAGGACACCCCGTCGCAGACGACGGCCACGGTGGCGGCGGAGCCGTCGGGCAGGGCGGTGGCCGACACGGCGAACGAGTCCTCGTTGCGGTGGTGGCGCAGCCCGCGGTCGCTGACGGCGGCGACGCTGCCCAGCTCCTCCTCGACGTGGTCCCGCTCCCGGGGCTGGGCGTGCCCGCAGTGCTCGCAGTACCCGTCGGTGTCGACGTGCCCGGCCCGGCAGGCCACGCAGGTCTTCCCGCCGGGCGTCGGGCCGGGTGCCGCAGCGGGTGCCGCGCCCGCCGGGGGCGCGCTGTCGTACGGGTTCTCGTACGGGGCCTCGCCCGTGCTCCAGGGGGTCGCCCCGGCGGGTGTGCCGGGGTCCCCGCCGGGCCGGTCGTGGCGGGTCTCGGGGCCGTCCGCCGGGCCCTGCGGGGCCGGGGCCGGGGAACCGGCGGCACCCCACGGGATCCCCTCCGGGGGCGTGCCGGTGTCGTACGGGTTCTCGTGGCCCGGGGCCGGGTACGGGGTGCCGGCCGGGCCCGGCCGGGGCTCCGGTTCCTGTTCCGGCCGGTGCGGTGCCGGGGCGGCCGCCCAGTCGGCCGGGTCCCCGACCAGGGTCGGCGCGGCCGCGGCCACGCTGCCCCAGCCCGGGGCGGGTTCACCGGCGCCGGAGGCGGCGTGCGAGGCGGCCGGGGCCGGGATCGCGTACCCGCCCCCGGGAGGTGCGGGCGGCGTGGGTGGTGCCGGTGGGATGGGAACGGTCGGGTGGTCCGTGGACACGGCCGCGGAAGAAGGGGTCAGGGCGTAGCCGCAGAGACCGCAGAAACGGTCACCCTCTTCGAGGGGTTCCGCGCAGCTGGGGCAGCCCGACAGCCGATGCATCGACATCAATCACACCCACGTCCGGGGACGGAAACGGTTGGCCCGTTCCACCAGTTCGATCCTCTCCTCGCCACGCCGTGCCAGCCGTGCGAGGACGCGGTACGAGCGCTCCAGTCCGAAGCGCAGGCCCCGCTCGTCCAGTTGACTGCCGAGCAGCGAGGTCCGGCCGGGGTCGGCACCCCGACCACCCGACAGTACCCAGTCCAGGGCCGAGCCCAGAACCTCCGTCGCCAGCAACTCCTGCCGCGCCGGGTCCAGCCCGAACCTCCGCAGGGCCTCCACCTGGTCGGCTGCGGCCGAAAGGTCGGCCAGCAGAGGCTCTTGCGGTGACCGGTCGCGCAGACGTGCGCGTACGGCAGCCACCCGCGCGGCGGTGTAGTGGATGGACGCCTCCGGTACGGATTCCAGCGTGCGCACGGCTCCGTCCCGGTCACCGGCGGCCAGTTGGACCCGCGCCAGCCCGAAGGCCGCACTGACGAACCCGGGGTCGGTGATCCAGACCAGGCGGTAGTACTCGGCGGCGTTGTCCAGTTGGCCCAGCACCTCCGCGCACAGCCCGAGGGCCAGCTTCGGCGCGGGCTCGCCCGGGAACGCGTCGTAGATCGCGTCGAAGGACACGGCCGCCGTCTCGTCGTCGCCGGTGGCCAGTGAGGCGATGCCACGGGCCCACACCACGCGCCAGTCGTCCGGGTGACGGGCCTCCAGCTCGGCCAGGGCGTCCCCGGCCGCGGCCGGTTCGCCGAGCTCCAGCCGGGCCCGCAGCTCGCGCAGTCGCAACTCGGCCGAGTCGGCGGGGGCCGAGGCCAGCGCGCCCAGCAGGTCCGCGGGCGCGGAGGCCAGCAGACCGGCCAGGAAACCGGCGTTGGGATCACCGGCGTCCACCAGCGGTACCGGCAGCGCCAGTGCGCTGTCGCGGGCGTCGAGCGTGGTGGCGCCGCGGGTGCCTCCGGCGGGGGGCGTGGTCAGGGGCTCGGACACGGGGCCCGCCGCGGTCGCGGGAGCCTGCCGGGCCCGCGGCACGGCCGCCCCCGCCACACGCGTGGCAGTGGTCAGCCCGGCTCCGCCGGGCCCCGCCGCGCCGGAGGCCGCCCCGGGCAGGGCGGGCCCGCCGGGCGGGGTGCCCGCGCCGCCGAGCCGGGTCGGGTTCGCCGTGCCCGGCGGGGTGCCCGCGCCCAAGGCGTGCGCGGCTGTGCCGGGTACGGGCGTGCCGGGTACGGGCGTGCCGCCCGGCCGCCGGCCCCTGCCGGGTCCGCCGGGCGCCGGAGCCGTCGGCCGGGCGCGGCCCCACAGGCTCCGCAGGCCGGAGCCCCGCCGGGAGGCGGTCTCGCGGTGGCCCAGGCGGGAGACGACCGTGTCCGACGTGTCCGTGCCGGTGAACAGCCGGGTGTCCGGGACCCGCAGCTCCGGGCCGAAGAGGGTGGAGAGCTGCGGTCGCGGCTGACCCGTCTGCAGCGCGACCACCTCCCGCAGCACGCCCGTCAGCTGGTCGGCCATCTCCTGCGCCGACGCGAAGCGCCGCCCCGGGTCCGGGTCGGTCGCCCGTACGAGCAGCCGGTAGAAGGACTCGTACCGCCGGAACACCTCGATGTGCTCCGGATCCGGCAGCGAATCCACGAACACGTTGGTGTAGCCCTGGAAGTCGAAGGTCAGGACGGCCAGCGTCCGCGCCACCGTGTACAGGTCGGACGCGACCGACGGCCCCAGCTCCGCGACCTCCGGGGCCTGGTATCCCACCGTGCCGTAGATGGCCGACTCGTCGTCGTCCATCCGCCGCACCGCGCCCATGTCGATCAGCTTCAGCTGGTCCTGCTGCTGGATCGCGTTGTCGACCTTGAAGTCGCAGTACAGCAGGTTCCGGCTGTGCAGGTGGCCCAGCGCCTCCAGCGCCTCGATGCCGTACGCGCACGCCTGCTCCACCGGCAGCGGGTCGCGCCGCCCGTCCGGCCGGCGCCGTTCGTTCGCGATCTCCTTCAGCGACTTGCCGCCGACGTACTCCATGACGATGTACCCGTCCAGCGAGCCGGTCCGCTGGTCCAGGTGTTCCACGAAGTTGTAGATCCGCACGATGTTGGAGTGCTCGATCTCCGCGAGGAAGCGCCGCTCCGAGATCGCGGCCTCCATCGCGTCCTGGTCGCCGGTGTCCAGCAGGCCCTTGAGGACCACCCACCGGTCCGCGACGGCCCGGTCCACCGCCAGGTACACCCAGCCGAGACCGCCGTGCGCGAGGCAGCCCGCCACCTCGTACTGCCCGCGCACCACCTCACCGGCGCGCAGCTTGGGCACGAAGGAGTACGGGTGCCCGCACTTGGTGCAGAACCCTTCCGTCCGGCCCGGCCGGTCGCCACGGGCCCGGCCCACCGGGGCGCCGCAGTCCGAACGCGAGCAGAAGCGTTTACGCTCCGGCACCTCGGGATTCTCCAGCACCGCCGCCGAAGGGTCCGGACGCGGCACCTCCGGCACGTTGACCAGTCCGGCACCGAGCCGGCTGCGTCCCGAGGACGCGGCCGAGCCCGAACTGCGCACCGACACCGACCGGGTGGAGGCCTGCCCCGTCAGGGCCCGCGAGAGCCGGCCCGACACCGAGCGGCGGGACGAGGAGGACCGGGAGGACCGGGCCGAGGCCGAGGAACGCGCCGAACCGTGGGATCCCTGGGAGCCCTGTGACCCGTGGGAGCCGTAGGACCCGTGGGACCCGCCCGACCCCAGGGAGCCGCGGGCCGCACTCGTCATCCCCGTCGGCGGCGACACCAGCTCCTCCGCACCCGCCGCGATCGAGCCGACCGGGGCCAGGCCGCAGGTGTCGCAGTACAGCCCGCCGCCACCCATGTCCTCGTACGCGCCCGGGCAGCCGGGGCGAACGCACGCTGCTCCGATCCTGCTCATGCGTCCTCCGTCCCCGGCCCGTCCGGCCGGACCGTCTGCCCGGGCAGGTGCCGCGGCGCCAGCGCCTCCGCGGTCGCCTGCTGGTAGCGCAGGACAGCCTGCTCCGCGGCCCGCAGGTCGCAGGGCGCGCTCCACAGCATCCGCCGGGCCACGTCGTACCTCTCGATCAGCAGGGGGTCCTCCGCGAGGCCGTGCCGGGCCACCTTCGCCTTGTAGGCGTCGAGACGGCCGCGCAGCTCGGCCCGCACGGCCAGCGGCGCCGTCACCGCGGTCAACGATTCACGGGCCCTGCGCAGTTCCTCCTCGGCCCGCTCCTCCAGGGATTCCAGCAGCGGTGAGAGCCGGTGCCAGCGCGCGTGGCGCCGGTGCTCGGCCGCCGCCGCGAGCTGCTCCTGCAGCACCGTCGGGGGACCGCTGACCACGGGCACCTCGGACGCGGCGATCTTCGCCAGCACCTCGCCGCGCGCCGTCCGTGCCTCCGCCAGGGTCCGGTCGGCCCGCGAGAGCACGTCGCGCAGGCTGATCAGCCGCTGCTCGGCGTCCTGGCGCACGTCCAGCACCGCCTCGACCTCCCGGCGCACGTCCTCCAGCGCGAGCGCCGCCCGGTCGTAGCGCGCGGTGTCGGGTCGGCCGCCGCCGGGCGCGGAACTCCCCGCCGCGGGACGCCAGAAGGCCAGCGGATCCGCGATCACCTGGGCACGCAGCTCCGTGAGCTCGGTGGTGATGTACTCCAGGTCGTCGCCCGAGGGGTGCTCGCCCGGCCGCACGCCCACCGAGTGGGCCAGCGAACGGGTGCGGTGCAGTTCGGCGGCGAGCAGGTCGATCCGGGCGGGCAGCGCCGACCACACGGCGTCCGCCGCGACCACCACGTCCAGCGAACGCGCGTAGAGGTCGTTCATGCGGGACACGAGCTCGGCGAGGGAGAGCCGCTCCGCCAGCGCGGCGCCCTCCGTGGCGGACCCGGCGATCAGGACCCCGGGCCCGCGCAGCCGCTCGGTCAGCTCGATCAGGTCCTCGCGGTTCGGCCAGCGGCGCCGCTCACGGATCTCCCGGGCGGCGGTCAGCGCCCCGCTGTAGGCGTCGAAGTACGTCCACAGCCGGGCGATGTCGGCGTCGGCGCCCGCCCAGCGCTCCCGGGTGAGCCCGGTCAGCTCGGCGCCCTCCAGCAGCCGACGCCCGGCGTGGTCCTGGAGTGCGAGCAGTGAGGTCTCGACGGCCTCGTGCTCCGCGCCCAGCCGGGTCAGGGCACGGTCGACGCCGTCCCGGTCCATCACTGCAGACCCCGTCTCCACCGACTGTGCCTCCGCTTCCGCCGCCTCCGTGTCCGCTTCCGTGGTCCCCTGCGCGTCCGACCTCGTGCCCGGACCCGTGCCCGAAATCGCCACCGGCCTCAGCCGTCCCGGTACTTGGGCGCGGGCGGGGCGGTCACGCCGGGCAGCACGGGCTGGAGGTGCTTGAGGTAGGCCCGCATCCACGGGCTGTCATTGCCGCCCGCGCGGTAGTTCTCCAGCACCTTGTTGACCCGGCGGACCAGGTCGGAGGCGTCCTTGTTCATCGCGACACCGTAGAACTCGCGGGTGAAGGGCGAGCCCACCAGCCGCACCGACGGGTCCTGGGCGGCCTGGCCGGCGGCGAGAGCGTTGTCGGTGATGATGCCGTCGACCTCGTGCAGCTGGAGCCGGACCAGGCAGTCCAGCTGGTTCGCCACGGTGACCGGCACCGATCCGTACGACTGGGCCTTGAGCGCGCTCTGCGCCGTGGAACCGGCCGCGACGCAGATCCGCCTGCCCTTCAGCGAGGCGTCGTAGCCGGTGATCGGCGAGCCCTTGGGGGCCAGCACCTGCTGTCCGGCCTCGAAGTAGGCCGTCGAGAAGGCGACGTCCGCCAGCCGCTCGCAGTTGATGGTCATGGTCCGTACGACGATGTCGACGCGCCCCTCCTGCAGGGCGGGGACACGCTGGCTCGTCGGGATGGCCCGGTAGATGACCGCGTTCTCGTCGCCCAGGATGTCCTTGGCTATGGCCTTGACCAGGTCGATGTCGAAGCCGTCGAGGCGGCCGCCCTCCGCGGTCTGGTTGCGGTACCCCCAGCGGAAGCTGTTCTGGTCCACTCCGGCGACGAGCTTGCCCGCCGCCTTGATCCGGGTGATGGCCGCCCCGTCCACGTCGGACGGGCGCAGGCTGGCCTCGGGGTCCTGGCAGGTGTCCGCGAGGCTCCAAGGCGCCGCCGGCGCCGCCGGGGCGGGCCCGCGGGCGGGGACGCCGGGCGTGGTGTCCGGAGTCGCGTGGGCCAGCGGCAGCAGCACCACCGCGGCCGTCACGGCGCAGGCGACGGCCATCGCGCTCACGCCGCCCCAGCCGCGCAGTCGGCGCGCGGCCCGCCGGATCCCGGACACCGGGCCCGGGGCACGGGTGCGGACCGCGTGCTCCTCGTACTCCTCATGGCCTTCGGCGGCCCGCCTCGCCCGTATCCGCATCGCTCTCACCTGTACTCCGAAAGCCTGCGCCCGATACCGAGCAGGGCCGCTGTCGCGCCGATGACCGCCAGGACCGCCGAGCCCGTCACCAGGCCACCCAGCGCGCCGAGCCCGTTCCGGGCCGCCCGGGTGAACTCCCGCTGCTCGTGGGCGACGGCCTGTTCCAGGGAGGCGTCCACCGTGTCGAAGGCGGCGCCGCTGCTCTGCTTGTGCTGCTCGTCCCCGACGACCTGGGGCAGCGCGGCTTCGTAGTCGCCCTTCACGTCCGCCTCCCGGGCCGCCTGGTGCCGCTTCTTCCACTGCTCCACGCCGTCGGCCGCACGGCTCACGGGCTCCCGGCCGGCGTCGTCGCCGGCCAGCAGCAGTGCGGTCGCGAGCCCCGCGTCCAGCTGGTTCATGTTGTTCGTGAAGTCCACGTCGTACTTGTCGGACTTCTTGTCCTCGGCCAGTACGGCGCCCCGCGCGATCAGTGTCAGGTTCTCACTCGCCCGGGCCTGGAGGGAGGCGATCCGCGCGTCGTTGAGCACCTTCATCGACTCCTGCCCGTCCGCGCGGGCTTCACTCAGTGAGGAACGCGCCACGGTGTGGCCGACGGACAGCCAGAGCAGCACCACCACGGAGGCCGCGGTCGCGGCCACCAGCCCGTGGTTGAAGACCCGGTTCGTGTGACGGTAATTGCGCCGCTGCGCCCACACCAGGGCGGCCAGGGTGAGCAGGCCCAGGGCCAGCGAACCCAGCGGCCAGGACCGGGCGGCGTCGTCGTCGGTGTGCAGCCGCCGGGTCTCCGCCTCGTACAGCCGCTGGGCGGCGGGCAGCAGTTGGGTGGCCATCTGTTCGTTGGCGTAACGGAGGTAGGCGCCGCCCAGCGGCAGGCCCTGCCGGTTGGTGGCCCGCGCCTGCTCGATCAGGCCGGTGTAGCGCGGCAGCTGTTCACTCAACAGGGTGATCTGCTCACGGGCCTCCTCGCTGCCGCCGGTGTTCGCGGCGGCGCTCACCAGCAGGCGCGAGGCGTTGGCGATGTCCTTCTCGTAGCGTCGGCGGACCTCGCGCGGTTCCTGAGCGCCGAGGAGGAACCCGCTGGAGGATGTGGTGTCGGCGTCGGCGAGGGAACGGTAGATGCTGGCCGCGTCCGCGCTCAGCGGCTGGCTGCGGTCCACGACGTCGGCGGCGGCGGTGGCCCGGTCGGAGATCTCCCACACGCTCACCGCGCCGAACAGCATGATGAGGGCGGCCAGTACCGCCCCGATGATCCGCAGCCGGCCCGGTTCGGTGGTGGCGTCCTCACGCAGCCGCTGCACCCCCTCGGACCAGGCGGTGCGCCGGCCGGGTGGGCCCTCCGGCGGCGACGCCGACGCGCCGGCGGGCGCCATGGGGACACCACCCCCGGGCGCGGGCGCGCGTGATGTGATCGCCACCGTGACCTCCCCCTCGGTCCTGTCGTCCCCCCAGCGGGCGCAGGGGAGTCCCCCTGCGCAGCAGCAGTATGGCCGTAGTGCCGGTGGACCACAGCACCCGGTGCTGGATCCGGGGCGATCCGCCCCCGCGGGTGCCTTTCGTCACCCCTTCACCGTCAATACGTCCTTACGGCCGTAACGGTTCCAGACCGGGCGCTTTCCGGGGCCGGTTCACCCGAAATGGGCGCGGAGTTTTCCGTGGACCGGCGCCGGGGCCCCGACCGCGTCCAGGCCGAGCAGTGCGGCGCCCAGCACCGGGGGCGCCGTGACCACCGTGATCCGGGCGTGCGGGGCCCGTTCGGCGAGGCCGGCCGCGATCCGCTCGTCGAGCCGGGGGTGCCGGGCCGCCAGCACCCCGCCGCCCAGCACCACCGGCACCTCCTCGTCCAGCAGACCCAGGCGGCCCAGCGCCACCGCGGCCATGGCCACGACCTCGTCCGCCTGACGGTGCACCAGCGAGAGGGCCACCGGATCCCCGGCGGCGGCCACCTCGAACAGCACCGGGGTCAGTTCGTGCCGCCGGCCGGCCGGCACCTCCCCCAGGTGCAGGGCCTCGATCAGTGAGGCCATCGAGGCGTGGCCGAGGCGCGCGGGCAGCGCCCGGGCCAGCTCCGTGGCCGCACCCCGCCCGTCCTCGGCCCGGGCGGCGAACCACAGGGCCTCCTCGGCCAGTCCGCCCCCGCCGCCCCAGTCGCCGGAGATCCGCCCGACCGCGGGGAAGCGCGCGGTCCGCCCGTCCGGGGTCATCCCGACGCAGTTGATGCCGGCCCCGCACACCACCGCCACTCCGCGCGGTGCGGCGCCCGCGGGCAGTCCGGCGCGCAGCAGCGCGAAGGTGTCGTTGTGCACCGCGGTGGCGCGCCCCCAGCCGCGCCGCCCGATCTCGTCCGCCAGCAGCCTCTCCTCCACGGGGAAGTCGGCGTTGGCGAGGCAGGCCGACACGTGCTGCGCGACGGGCCCGGCCCCGCCGTCGGCGCGCACCCCCGCCGAGGCCAGCGCCTCGGCCAGTACGTCCACGGCCGCGGCCACCCCCGTACGGGGCGGCTGGAAGCCCCCGGCCCGCCCGGTGGCCAGCACGGACCCGTCCGGGCCGAGGAGCGCGACGTCCGTCTTGCTGTTGCCCGCGTCGATCGCGAGGACCGGAGGGAGGGGCACGCGGGTCACGCCCATGGCAGGTGCTCCTTGTTGTGCGCGAGGAGCCGGTCGGTCAGCCCTTCGGCCAGGTCGTACTGGCCGACCAGCGGGTGTGCCAGCAGCGCCCGGAACACCCGCTCGCGGCCACCGCGCAGCGCCGCGTCCAGCGCGAGGTCCTCGTACGCCGTCACGTGCGAGATCAGCCCCGCGAACAGCGGGTCCGGGCGCGGCACCGGGAGCGGCACCGGGCCGGAGCCGTCGGCGGCGCGGACGCGGGCCTGGACCTCGACGACGGCGTCGTCGGGCAGGAAGGGCAGCGTGCCGTTGTTGTACGTGTTGACCACCTGGACCTCCGGGCCGCCGCCGCCGAGCAGCGCCGCCGCCAGGTCCACGGCGGCCTCCGAGTAGAAGGCGCCGCCCCGCTTCGCCAGCAGTGCGGGCTTCTCGTCGAGGGCCGGATCCGCGTACAGGGCGAGCAGTTCGCGTTCCATCGCGGCGACCTCGGCGGCCCGCGAGGGCTTGGTGCCCAGCTCCCGTACGACCTCGTCGTGGCAGTAGAAGTAGCGCAGGTAGTACGAGGGGACGACGCCGAGCCGGTCCAGGACCCCCTGCGGCAGCCGCAGGTCCGCGGCGAGGGCCTCCCCGTGCTCGGCGAGCAGCCCGGGCAGCAGGTCCTCGCCGTCCGGGCCGCCCCGGCGCACCCCCAGCTCCCAGGTGAGGTGGTTGAGGCCCACGTGGTCCAGGTGGACGTCGGCGGGGGCCAGGTCCAGCAGGGCCGCGAACTTCCGCTGGAGGCCGATGGCGACGTTGCACAGTCCGACGGCCCGGTGCCCGGCGCGCAGGAGGGCCCGGGTGACGATTCCGACCGGGTTGGTGAAGTCGATGATCCAGGCGTCGGGGCTGGCCCGCCGGACCCGCTCGGCGATGTCGAGGACCACCGGGACGGTGCGCAGGGCCTTGGCCAGCCCGCCCGCGCCGGTGGTCTCCTGCCCGACGCAGCCGCACTCCAGGGGCCAGGTCTCGTCCTGGAGCCGGGCGGCCTGTCCGCCGATGCGGAGCTGGAGGAGGACCGCGTCGGCCCCGGCGACGCCCGCGTCGAGATCGGTGGTCGTGGTGACCAGGCCCGCGTGGTCCTGCCGGGCGAAGATCCGGCGGGCCAGGGCCCCGATCAGCTCCAGCCGCTCGGTGGCCGGGTCGATCAGCACCAGTTCCTCGACCGGCAGGGTGTCGCGCAGTCGCGCGAAGCCGTCGATGAGTTCGGGGGTGTAGGTGGAACCGCCGCCCACCACTGCGAGTTTCAACGTCGTCAGCCTTTCACGCCGGTCAGGGTGATTCCCTCACGGTCGACAGGGTGCCCACCGCGGCGTACAGGAGCGTGGTGCGCCACCGGGTGGGGAAGCCCGGGGTGTGCCACACCCGGGCGTAGTGGCCCCACTGCCAGGTGTCGGGCCGTAGGTCGCGGGTCCGCCTTCGGGTCGTCGGTGGTGGACTCGGCGGCCGGGCCCGTACAGGCCGTGGCGCGTGCGGATGTCGCCGCGAGGAGGGCGGCCGCGGTGGTCGGGCGTCCGGTTCCGGGCATGGCGGGGATCGCTTTCTGCGGGAGGGGACTTCCGGTGGGGGCCTGTGGGTGCCGACGGAGCGTGGTGCGCGGAGCGTGCGGGGTGGGTGGGGGTGACGCGGGGTCAGCGGGAGGTGTCGAAGACCTCGTCCCGGGTGGTGGCGAGCGCGCTCTCCAGCGCACCGTGCAGGACGGGCCGCTCCAGCACCTCGCCCGGGACCAGCCGGGGGCGCGAGGGGGCCAGTTCGGCGAGCTCGGTCTCCAGCAGCTCGCGCAGCGGTTCGCCGCCCGCGTCGATCGCGGCCCCGGCCAGGACCACGATCTCCGGGTCCAGTACGGATACCAGCGAGGCGAGACCGGTGGCGAGGGCGGTGGCGTACGCCTGGAGGAACCGCAGGTGCGCGCCCTCGGGCGCGGCGGCGGCCCGCGCGAGCAGGGCGACGGCGGCGGCGGCCTCCGGGCCGTGCGGCCGGGCGTCCGGGCCGTCCGGTGCACCGGAGGCGGGCTCGACACCCAGGTCCGCGGCGAGCCGGGGCAGTCCCTCCACGCCGGCCAGCTCCTGGTAGCCGCCGGAGTTCGCCCGGGTGACCTGCCGGACCAGGGGGCGGCCGGGCACGGGCAGGAAGCCCACCTCGCCCGCGCCGCCGGTCCAGCCGCGGTGCAGCCTGCCGCCGAACACCAGGGCGGCGCCGAGCCCCTCCTCGTTCCACAGCAGGACGAAGTCCTCGTGCCCGCGGGCGGCGCCGAGGCGCTGCTCGGCGACGGCGGCGAGGTTGACGTCGTTCTCGTACTCGACGGGCATCGGCAGGGCCGCCGCCAGGTCGTCGAGGAGGGTGGGGGAGTGCCAGCCGGGGAGGTGGCTGGCGTAGCGCAGCCGGCCGGTCTGCGGGTCGAAGGCACCGGGTGTGCCGATGACCACCCGGTGCAGGTCGCGGAGGTGCAGTCCGGCGGCCTCGACGGCCCCGCCGAGGGCCTCGGTCACCAGGTCGAGGGCCTGCGCGCCGTCGGTGTACGGGACCTCGTACGAGGCGGTCACGGTGCCGGTGAGGTCCGCGACGGCGGCCAGGACGCGCCCCGGGGTGACGTCGAGGCCGCCCACGTACGCGGCCCGCGGGTTGATCGCGTACAGCTGGGCACTGGGGCCGGGGCGGCCGCCGTCGGTGCCGGTGACCACGACGAGTCCGGCGGTCTCCAGACGGGCCAGCAGCTGGGAGGCGGTGGGCTTGGAGAGCCCGGTCAGCTGCCCGATGCGGGTCCGGGACAGCGGGCCGTGCGCCAGCAGCAGGTCGAGTGCGGCCCGGTCGTTCATGGCACGCAACAGGCTGGGCGTTCCGGGCGTGGCGGCGGGCATGCGGCGGCTCTCCCTCACCGAGGTGATCTGTTAGGTAAGTTTCCTATCGCTGTGGGAGCCGTGTCAATGCCGCTGCCCCGCAGGGCGTGAGGACACGGCCTGCGGGGCAGCGGGAGGCGGGACGAAGGGGCCGCTACTTGGTGATCCGCGGGCCGCCCGGCGGCGGGATCGGGGCGGTGGCCAGGGACTGCGGGGACACGGGGTTCGCCAGCGCGGACGGTGCGGCGACGGAGGCCGTCGGGTCCGCCGGGGCCCCGTCCTCCTCGTCCGCGGCCGGCGCGCCGCCGATGATCCGGATGCCCGCGGCGTCGAAGGCCTCCTTGATCCGCCAGCGCAGCTCCCGCTCCACGGCGAACTGCTGACCCGGCATCGTCTTCGCGGAGACCTTCACCGTCATCGAGGCGAGCAGCACCTCGTCCAGGCCCAGCACCTCCACCGGGCCCCACAGGCGCTCGTCCCAGGGGGACTCCTTCGCCATCGAGTCGGCGACCTGCTGGACCACCTCGCGGATCCGCGGCAGGCTCTCCGAGGGCTTGACCTGCACGGCCACGCCCGCGGTCGCCCAGCCCTGGCTGAGGTTGCCGATCCGCTTGATCTCACCGTTGCGCACGTACCAGATCTCGCCGCTGTCGCCGCGCAGCTTGGTCACGCGCAGGCCGACCTCGATGACCTCGCCCGAGGCCACCCCGGCGTCGACCTTGTCGCCGACGCCGTACTGGTCCTCCATGATCATGAAGACGCCGGAGAGGAAGTCCGTCACCAGGTTGCGGGCACCGAAACCGATGGCCACACCGGCCACACCGGCACTGGCCAGCAGCGGGGCCAGGTCGATCTTCAGGGCGGCCAGGACCATCAGCGCGGCCGTGCCGAGGATCAGGAAGGACGTCACCGACCGCAGGACGGAACCGATCGCCTCCGACCGCTGGCGCCGCCGCTCGGCGTTGACCAGCAGTCCGCCGAGCGCGGTGCCCTCGACCGCCTCGGCGCTGGTGTTCATCCGGTTGATGAGCTTGGTCAGCGCCTTGCGGACCACCGAGCGGATCACGGCGGCGATCACCACGATCAGCAGGATCCGCAGACCGATGCTCAGCCAGGTGGCCCAGTTCTGCTCGATGAAGCTCGCGGCCTCGGTGACGCTCTCCTGCGCCTCCTTGACCGAAGCGGGCGCGTCCGGGACATCGGCTGCCAGCGGCAGCAGAGCGGCGGGCCAGGGCACGACAGGAACCTCCAGATGTGCGGTCTGCCCGTCCGGGGTGTCCCCCCGGACGAGGTCCGGGGGCGGTTGCGCGGGCAGGCCAACCACACTAACGGGGCAATCCCTTCACTTCGGCGCACTGTTCGAGGGAGAGACCAGACTCACCCGGGGATGACTGACTGTGGTCGAAAACACCTCGGACCCGTTACGGGCGAGTGGTGGCGCTTCGACCAGCCGTAAGGAGAGACTGGAGAGCAGATCGTCCCGGCGCGAGCCACGCGCCGCCGGCGTACAAGGAGGCAGTCCGTGCCGCACGTCCTGGTCCTCAACGCGTCGTACGAGCCCCTCGGCGTCGTACCGCTCCGCCGCGCGCTCGTCCTCGTCCTGGAGAACAAAGCGGTCTCCCTGGAGGAATCCGGCGCCTATCTGCACAGCGCGACAAGGGTCGTCCCCGCGCCCAGCGTGGTACGGCTCAAGCGCTTCGTGCGGGTCCCCTACCGGGGGCCCGTTCCACTCACCCGGCGCGCCCTGTTCGCGCGGGACGGCGGGCGCTGCATGTACTGCGGCGCCGTCGCCACCAGCGTCGACCACGTCATTCCGCGCAGCCGGGGCGGACAGCACGTCTGGGACAACGTCGTCGCGGCGTGCCGGCGCTGCAACCACGTCAAGGCCGACCGGCACCTGCTGGAACTGGGCTGGCGCCTGCGCCACCAGCCGGCCCCTCCCTCGGGTCTGGCCTGGCGCATCATCGGCACCGGGCACCGGGACCCCCGCTGGATGCCCTATCTCCAGCCGTACGGGGCCGAGGACGCGCTGGAGCGGATCGGGATCGGGGTGGCCGCCTCCTGACGGTCCCCCGCCGGGCTCCGCCGGACGCCCCGGGCCGCAGGTCGCCGGACCCGCGGCCCGGCATCCCGGAGCCCGCTCCGCCGCGCCCCGAAGGCCGGCCGGGCCGGATCGTCCGGCCCGATCGACGAGACACCCCCTACGGCTTGACCGCGTAGGCCTCCACCGACCAGAGCGAGCAGCCGTAGCGCGTGGCGCGGCGCTCGCAGGTCACCCGCACGAAGCGGGTGTCCGGCGCGTCCAGCCGCAGCGACTCGCGCCCGCCGCGGGAGCCCGTGACGGCCGCGGCCGGCCGCCACGTCACACCGTCCGCGGAGGTCTCCACCCGGTAGGCCGACGGGTAGGCGTCCTGCCAGTGCAGCTCCACCCGGCCGACCCGGGCCGGGGCGGGCAGCTCCGCCTGCCACCACGCGCCGTCCACCGGAGGCGACGACCAGCGGGTGCTGGGGGAGCCGTCCACGGCCGCCGAGGCCGGGAAGGAAGCGGTCTCGTCCGCCGAGGAGCTCGCCCGCGCGGTGCGCAGCAGGTCCGGTCCGCCGGTACGGGGCACCGCACGGACCGTCAGGACGCGGGTCTCCCCGCCGAAGGCCACCGGGATCCGGTAGCTGCCCGCCGGTGTGTCCGGCGCGACCACGACCTCCAGGGAGATCGACGCCTGACCGCCGCGCGGTACCACCGCCGTCTGCGGGAGGCGGACCTCCATACCCGCCGGCGGCTGCGCCGACAGCGGTCCGCGGACCTCGCCGGGACCCAGGGCGGACAGCACGGCCGTGACCCGCTGCGGGGCGCCGCCGATCTCGGCGTCGGTCCGGCCCCCGTCCGCCAGCTCGAAGCGGGCGGCGGGGCCGTCCCCGAACCACGGCACCACCTGGTGCACCACGGGCGCGGCCCCGGCCCAGGCCAGACGCACCGCGTCGGCCCGTACCCCGGCGGTGTCGACCTGGGTCCAGCCCGACGGCGCCGCGTCGCCGACCTTGCGCCAGCCCGCACCCGGTACGTGGACCTCCACCACGGCGCCCCGCGAGTCCGCCGGGAACGGGTCCGTCATCACCGTCACCGCCGACACCGGGCGCGCGGAGTCCAGCCGCACCGTCCAGGCCTGCGCGTCCTTCGTCACCGTGCCGGTCGTGCGGGCGACGCCGGTCCAGGCGTCCGCCTCCGCCACCGCCTTCTTCAGGAAGGGGTCCAGGACGGCCTTGTCCACCTGGGCGGGTCCCGGCTCGGCCAGCGTCTGACGCGCCTCGGCGAGGGCCCGTGAGGCCTGCCAGGCGGCGGCTCCGTCCCCGCGGGCCTGGGCCTGCAGGACGTCGACGGCCAGTTCGCCGGCCTTTCCGTAGCGCGAGAGCCGCTCCAGCCACGGGCCCGCCTCGTCCGACAGGGCGGTCAGCCGCTCGGGGGCCTCACGCAGCACCGTGAACGCCTTGCGCAGCTCGGTCCCGGCAGCCGGATCACCCGCGGCCCGGGCCTTCCAGAACTGCTCGACGAGCGGCTTCAGGTACGCCGACTCCTCCTGCTTGAGGCCGGACGACGCCGTGTTCCCCGCCAGCGCCGCGATCGCCGCGCGCTCCTTGGGGTCGGAGCCCGCGAGGTCGCGCACCGCCGCCTGCCAGGACTCGCCGGCCCGGTAGTCGCGGGGGTTCCAGGCGAAGTCCGCCGCCGTGAACAGCGGGATGCGCGACAGGATGGGCTGTTGCATCGCGTTGGCCAGCAGCGCCGCCGAGCCGCCCGCCACCGCCGGTTCGCGGCCCGCGTAGGGGCCGAGGAAGATCCGGCCCGGGTCCCAGTCGTTCACCGGGTAGTTGTCCATGGTGATCAGGGGCTGCTGCCCCATGGCGGAGCGCGCCCCGGCCAGTTCCCGGCCGGTGATCGTGCGCGGCACCACGCCGACGCCCGTCCATGCGACCTCCACCCGGGCGTCCAGTGCGCGGGCCAGGGCCGTCCGGTAGGTGGTCGCGCCCTCCTGGTAGTACTCGGTGGGCAGCAGCGACAGTGCGGGCGCCCCCGGATACCGGGCGGCCAGGTGCGCGGCCAGCTCGTTCGCGACCTCCGCGTGCGCCTTCGCGGCCGCCGCCGGGCCCCTGCCGTAGTGCTGCCGGTCCGCCCGGCAGCCCCATTCGGTGTAGCTGACGTCCTGGAACTGCACCTGGAAGGCGCGGAATCCCAGGTCCCACATGGCGTCGGCCTTGCGTGCGAGCGCCGCCCGGTCGGCCGCCGACGACAGGCACATGGACTGTCCCGGGGTGACCGCCCAGGCCAGTACGACCCGGTTGGCGCGGGCCCGTTCGGCCAGCGCGCGGAACTCCTCCTGCCGCTCCCGCGGGTAGTCCTCGCGCCAGCCGGTCGTGCGGTACGTGTCGTCGCCGGACGCGATCAGCAGCCTGTTCTGCTTGGTGCGGCCCATGAAGTCCAGCTGGGCCAGGCGCTGCTCCTGGGTCCACGGCTGTCCGTAGAACCCCTCGGTGATCCCGCGCACCGGCGCGGCCGGCCAGTCCCGCACCACGACGCCGGGCACCTTCCCGCGGCCCGCGGCGAGCAGCTGACGCAGCGTCTGCGCGGCGTGGAAGAGCCCTTCCTGACCGACGCCGGCCAGCGCGACCGTGTCCCGGCCGCCGGGCCGGCCCACGGCCAGCCGGTAGCCGCCGCCCGGCAGGTCCGTGGCAGCGGTCGCGCCCATCGCCAGCAGCGCCTCCTGCGCGCCCGCGTCCTGGAGCCGTACGAGGGTGCCCCGCTGGGGCAGCGGCTCTCCGGGGGCCGGCTCGTGCAGGGTCTTGACGCCCGCCTTGCGCAGGGCCTCGCGCACGACCCGGAGGGCGTACGGATCGGCGTCCGCCGGGGCCACCAGCACGGCTTCCCTGCCCAGCGGGACCTCGCGCGCCGGATCGGCGGCCATCGACTGCGGACGGGGCCATACGGCCGGGCCCTCGGAGGCGCTCCGGGGGGTGTCGCCGCCCGGGTCGAGCACGGGGCCGACGGTGCCGTTGGCGCCGACGCCCGCGGCGCCCGCGGCACCGCCGGCGCCCGGCGTGGTGGTCGGCCCGTCCGGGAGGGAGGGACTGGCGAGGAAGCCGAGTGGCGCGGAGGCCACGGCGCCGCCGAGCAGCGACCCGATCACCGCGATGGCGGCCGCCGTCGACCGCTTCCTGCCTCTGAGCTGCACAGAGCCTCCTCGTCCCGAGACGTCCCCCACTCGTACGAATGACCCCGAGCCCACCACCCGTGCGGCTGGAGTGTCAATGCGGGTGGGTGATCTGCCCCGGATCCGGCAGGAATGCGACCCCTCCCAGTGGGTATGGCTGCGGTGTTCCCCGGCGGCGTTCCGCTGTTGTGCTCCACGCTTCTGACCCACCCTCACCCCCGCCTGCCCGCACGCACGAAGGAGCGCCCGTCCATGGACGACCTGGTCCGACTCGCGGCCCAGCACGGCATCGCCACCTCCTACCGGCCCGCCCCCGACGTCACCGTCGAGGTCCCCGAGGCCACCATCAGAACGATCCTCGGGCTGCTCGGGGTCGTCACCGACGATGCCGAGAGCATCCGGGAGTCCGCCCGGTCGGCCAGCGAGTCGGCCGTCGCCCGGCTGCTGCCGCCCACGGTGGTGCTGTGGCGGGGCGAGCCCGTACCGCCGCTCCCGGCCGGGCTCCCGCCGGGCAGCCGGGTCGTGGTGGTGGCCGAGGACTCGGGCGAGGAGCTCGCCTGGGGCCCCGGACTCCCCCTCGGCGTCCACCGGATCACCGCCGAGGCCCCCGACGGGCGGACCGCCGGGGCGACCCTGGTAGTGGCCCCCGAACGGGCCCCCGCCGCGCCCGAACGCGCCCACGGGCTGCTCGTCCAGCTCTACTCCCTGCTCTCCGAGCGCTCCTGGGGCATGGGCGACCTCGGGGACCTCGCCGAACTCGCCCGCTGGGCGGCCCGGACCCACGGCGCGGACTTCATCCAGGTCAACCCGCTGCACGCGGCCCTGCCGGGAACCCCGACCGACCCCTCCCCGTACCGGCCGTCCTCGCGCCGGTTCCCCGACCCCGTCCACCTGCGGATCGAGGACGTTCCCGAGTACGCCGACTGCCCCGAGCGGGAGGCCCTGGCGGAGCTGGCCCGCCGGGGCGCGGCCCTGCGCCACGAGGTGCTGGAGAAGGGCGCGCTGATCGACCGGGACGCCGTCTGGGCGCTCAAGCGACAGGCCCTGGAGCTGCTGTACGCCGTCCCGCGGAGCCCCGAACGGGACGCGGACTACCGTGCGTTCTGTGCGCAGGGGGGCGCCTCGCTGGACGTCCACGCGGGCCGGCAGGCCTCGCGCACGGGCGAGGACCCGAAGGAGCGCACCGACTTCCACCGCTGGCTGGTCTGGCTGACGGACGGCCAGCTCGTCGCCGCCCAGTGCGCCGCCCTCGGGGCCGGCATGACCGTCGGCATCGTGCACGACCTGGCCGTCGGGGTGCATCCGGGCGGTTCGGACGCCTTCGAGCCGGCCCTCCACGCCCGCCGGGTCTCGGTGGGGGCGCCGCCGGACGCCTTCAACGCGCGCGGCCAGGACTGGGGGCTGCCGCCGTGGCGCCCGGACGTGCTGGCCGGCACCGGCTACGCCGCCTTCCGGGCGCTGCTGCGCGGGGTGTTCCGGTATGCCGGCGCCCTGCGGATCGACCACGTCATGGGCCTCTTCCGGCTCTGGTGGATCCCCGAGGGGACCCCGCCCGCCGAGGGCACGTACGTCTGCTACGACGGCGAGGCGATGCTGGCGGTCCTGGTCCTGGAGGCGCACCGGGCCGGGGCCCCGGTCATCGGCGAGGACCTCGGGACGGTGGAGCCGCACGTGCGCCGGGAGCTGGCCCGGCGCGGGGTGCTCGGCACCTCGGTGCTGTGGTTCGAGCGGGACTGGGAGGGTGCCGGCGGCCCGCTCGCCCCGGAGGCGTGGCGGGCGGACTGCCTGGCCACCGTCACCACCCACGACCTGCCGCCCACGGCCGCCAAGCTCGCCGGCGGCCATGTGGAACTGCGCGACCGGCTCGGCCTGCTGACCCGTCCCGCCGAAGTGGAGCGGGCCGAGGACGCGGCCGACACCGCCGAGTGGCTGGCCCTGCTGGACGGGCTGGGCCTCGACACCAAGGGCGAGGAGGCCGCCGTACAGGCCCTGTACGCCTTCCTGCTGCGCACCCCCGCGCGCCTGGTGGGCGTATGGCTGCCGGACGCGGTGGGGGACCGGCGGCCGCAGAACCTGCCGGGCACCTGGGACCAGTACCCCAACTGGCGGCTGCCGGTCGCCGATGCCGCGGGCCGGCCCCTGACGCTGGAGGAGCTGATGGCCTCGCCCCGGGCGAACGCGCTGTTCAGCGCGGTGCGGGAGGGGGCGGTTCCCCGTACGGCACCCCCGGGCGCGCGCGGCGTTTAGGTGTTCGCTACGTTTGCACCGTGGACAAGAAGAACGCTCTGCGCGCCGGCGCCGTCTCGGCCGGAACGACGCTGATGATGCTGCTGATGACGTCTCCCGCTCTCGCGCTGACCCGCGACGACGGCGACGACCCGGGCCCGGGCCTGAGCATCGGTGAGACGCTCGGCCTCTACGTGGCCCTGCCGCTCGTCATCTTCCTGGTCATCGTGGGCCTCGTGATGGTCCTCGACAAGTCGGACAGGCCGCAGAAGAAGCAGGCCTGACCCGCTGCGGCCCCGCAGGGCCGCAGCCGTACGACCTTCCCGGGCGCCGGGGGTCCGCATCGCCGAACGGTATCGGCCGTGCGTCGACCCCCGGCGCCTCGGTGTGTCCTCAGACACCGGCCATCAGCTTGCGGAGCAGGCCGGTGAGCTGGGCCACCTCCTCGTCGGACAGTCCGGTGAGCGCGGCGCGCTGCACCTCCAGGCCGGCGGTGACGGCCTCGTCGACGAGCGCGAGGCCGCGGTCGGTGATCGTCACCTGGAGGCCCCGGCGATCGTGCGGATCGGGCTTGCGGGACAGCAGCCCGGCCTTCTCCAGCTTGTCCAGCCGCCCCGTCATGCCGCCCGTGGTGAGCATGAGCGTCGCCGAGAGCTGACGGGGCGAGAGCGTGTACGGGGCGCCCGAACGGCGCAGCGTGCCGACGACGTCGAACTCCCCGCGCGAGAGGCCGAAGCGCTGGTAGCGCTCCTCCATCGCGTCGCCCATGGCCTTGGCGATCCGGTAGATGCGTCCGAAGACGGCCATGGGGGCCGTGTCCAGCTCGGGGCGCACGGCGAACCACTGGGCCGTGATCGCGTCGACCGCGTCCTTTTCCTCACTCATGAGCGCAGTATTCCGGTTCCCCCGGATCGTTCGCAAGAAAGTTGCTTGACGATAAGTAGCTTAGCGGTAAGCTACTTGCCAGCAATCGAATCGGGGGAGAGGCCGCCATGGCAGTGTTCAGGAGCAGGACGTCGAAGGCCGGGGAGGCGAAGGTCGCGGGGGAGCGGTCGCTGCTCCTCGGCATCGGAGTCAGCGCGATCGGGATCGGCATGTACGTCCCCTTCTCGCTCGTCTTCTTCCACCACGTCACCGGCCTCTCCTTCACCCTCGTCGGCCTGGTCATGACGGTCACCGGGGTGGCCGGGCTGGCCTTCATGCCCCTGGCCGGCTCGGCCGTCGACCGGTTCGGCGCCAAACGGGTCAACCTGGTGCTCTACGGGATCAGGGCGCTCGGCTTCGCCCTCTATCCCTTCGCGAACTCCCTGCCCGCCTTCGCGGCCGTCGCCCTCGTCACCGCGCTCGCCGACCGCTCCTTCTCCGTCGTGCAGCAGTCCCTGATCGGGGAAGTGGCACGGGGCGCCGCCCGTGACCGGCTCCAGGCGTCCACCCGGGCCCTGCAGAACGCCGGGATGGGCGCGGGCGCCCTCCTCGTCTCCGGAGTGCTGGCGCTGTGGGGCACCGGCGGCTTCACCCACACCGCCTGGGCCAACTCCCTCGCCTTCGCCCTCGCCGGACTGCTCGTCAGCAGGGTCCGCCCGGTTCCGGCCGAGGCGGACGCCACCACCGCCGGGCGGCAGGCCGCCGGTTACCGGATGGTCCTGCGCGACCGTCCCTTCCTGGGGCTTACCGCCGCCAACTTCCTCACCGCGCTGGGCTACGCGGCCCTCTCCGTCCTCTTCCCGCTCTACCTCTCCACGTGGCTGACGGCACCCGACTCCCTCACCGGGGCGGCCTTCACCCTCAACACCGCCCTGTGCGCCGGGATCAGCGTGCTGGTCGCGGGCCGCGTCCGCCGCTCCGGCGCCCGCCGCACCCGCTCCGCCGCCCTCGGCGCCCTGCTCTTCGCCGCCGCCTTCACCGGGCAGATCGTGCTCGGCACCCTGCGTCCCGGCCAGGGCGTAACCCTGGCCGCCCTGCTCGTCATCGTCGTCGTCTACACCCTCGGCGAGCTGGTGCACAGCCCCTCCGGCGGCGCCCTGTCGGTCTCCGCGGCCCCCGAGCCGGTGCGCGGCCGCTACCTGGCCACCTACCAGCTGTCCTACTCGCTGGCCACCGCCCTCGCCCCCTCGCTCTTCACCGCTCTGCTCGCCGTGGACGGCCGGCTGCCCTGGGCCGTCCTGACCGTCGCCGCGCTCGGCGCCGCCCTGGCACTGCTGCGGCTGGAACGGCACCTGCCCGCCGAGGCCGTGCACGCGCAGCCCCCGGCCGCGGCCGTCGGCGCCGCCGCCGCTGCCGACCGCCGTCCGGCCCCCGCCGTCGGCTGAACCGCGCCCCCGGTCCCGACTTCCTCACCCGCACGAGGAGCCACCCGCCATGAAGCGTCTCGCCACCGTCGCCCTGACCGCCCTCGCCCCGATCTCCTGGGGCTCGACCTACGCCGTCGCGTCCGAACTGCTGCCGCCCGACCGGCCGCTGTTCACCGGGGTCATGCGGGCCCTGCCCGCGGGCCTGCTGCTGACCGCCCTGGCCCGCACCCTGCCCAAGGGCGCCTGGTGGTGGAAGTCCGCCGTGCTCGGCACCCTCAACATCGGCGCCTTCTTCCCGCTGCTGTTCCTCTCCGCCTACCGGCTGCCCGGAGGGGTCGCGGCCGTGCTCGGCTCCGCCGGCCCGCTGTTCGTCGTGGGCCTCGCCGCCCTCGTCCTGGGGGAGCGCGCGAGCCTGCGTACCGTACTGGCCGCCGTAATGGGGGCGTTCGGCGTGAGCATGGTCGTCCTCCGGGCCGAGGCGGCTCTCGACCTGGTCGGCGTCGTCGCCGGTGTGGTGTCCTCCGCCTCCATGGCGGCCGGAACCGTCATGACCAAGCGCTGGGGCCGGCCCGAGGGCGTCGGGCCGCTGGCCATGACCGGCTGGCAGCTCACCGCGGGCGGGCTGGTCATCATCCCGGTGGCCGCCCTCGTCGAAGGCGCACCGCCCGCGCTCGACGGGAAGGCCCTCCTCGGCTACGGCTACATGATGCTGATCAACACCGGCATCGCCTACTGGCTCTGGTTCCGCGGCATCGGGCAGCTCGGCGCCACCACGGTCACCCTGCTCGGCCCGCTCTCCCCGCTGACCGCGGCCGTGATCGGCTGGGCCGCCCTCGGGCAGGCGCTCACTCCCGTACAGCTCGTGGGCATGGCGATCGCCTTCGGGGCCACCGTCGCCGGACAGCTGGCGGCCGCCCGCGCCCCACAACCGTTCAGTTCTACTGAAAAGAACGATCGAAACATTTCGATGGACCTGACCAATGGGCGGGTGCGACGGTAGCTCCCTCGACATCAGACCGACCCCGAGGGGGAGACGCACAGTGGCCGTCATGGACCGCGTCCGCACCGTTTCGCACGCCGAACCCGGCAGCACGGGCAAGAAGGGTGCTGCCGGGTTCGGCGTACTCCTCGCCCTGATCGCGACGGTCGTCTGGTCCGGCAGCTTCGTCGCCACCCGCGGCATGGCCGAGACCGTCCCGCCCGTCCAGGCCGTCTTCTGGCGCTGGATCATCGCCCTGCTCGCCGTCGCCCCCTTCGCCGCCCGCCAGGCCTGGCGGCAACGGGCCCTGATCCGGCGCCACCTCGGCTTCGTCGCCCTCGCGTCGCTGTTCGGCGTCGCCCTCTACAACACGCTCGTGCACCAGGCCGGACTGACCACCACGGCCTCCAACATGGGCATGATCATGGCCGCCTCGCCCGTCGTCATGGCCCTCTACGCCCGACTCGGCGGCGAACGCCTCGGCGCCCGACGCACCTTCGGCATGTTGCTCGCCGCCTTCGGAGTGCTGCTGCTCGTCGGCGACGGCTCGATCGGCTTCGACTTCGGCGCCGGCGACCTGTGGATGTTCGCCGCCGCCCTCTCCTTCGCCACGTACAGCGCCCTGCTCAAGCGCAAGCCCGCCGAACTCGGCGGACTGGCCTTCCTGATCACCACATTCGTCCTCGGCGCGCTGATGCTGGCCCCGGCCTACGCCGTCTCCCTCCACGTCCAGGGCGGCTTCGAGACGACGGCCGGCACGGTCGGACCACTGCTCTACGTCGGGGTGTTCTCCTCGGCCGTCGCCTTCTTCGCCTGGAACAAGGCCGTCTCCGTCATCGGGGCCGCCCGCGCGGGAGTCGTCTACTACCTCCAGCCGGTGTGTGCGGCGGGGCTCGGCCTGCTGCTCCTGGGCGAGCCGACCGGACCGGCCCAGCTGCTCTGCATGGCGCTGATCCTCGGCGGGGTCGGGCTGGGAAGTGCCCGGCGGTAGGTTCGGGCCCATGACCGAGTGGGACATCAAGAAGCTGCGGATCCTGCGGACCCTCGCCGAACAGGGGACCGTGACCCGGGCGGCCGAGGCGCTCCACATGACGCCCTCGGCCGTGTCGCAGCAGTTGACGAACCTCGCCCGGCAGCTGGGGGTGGTGCTGCTGGAGGCGCAGGGCCGCCGGGTCCGCCTCACCGACGCCGCCCACCTCGTGCTGCGGCACGCGGAGGCGGTGTTCGCGCAGCTGGAGCAGGCCGACGCGGAACTGGCGGGCTACCTCGCCGGGGACGCGGGCGAGGTGCGGGTCGGCGCGTTCTCCACCGCCGTGCCCGCGCTGGTGGTCCCGGCGGTGGCGGAACTGCGCAGGGCCCACCCGGGCGTGGAGGTACGGGTCCGGGAGACCGAGGCCGCGGAGTCCTACGAACTCCTCTCGGCCGGGGGCGTGGACCTGGCGCTGTCGCTGGCCGCCCACGCACCGACCGCGCGGGACCGGAGGTTCACCCGGGTCACCCTGATGGAGGACCCGCTGGACGTGGCGCTCCCGCCCGGGCACCCCCTGCGGGACGCGGCCGACCTGCGGCTGGCGGACCTGTCCGGGGACCCGTGGATCTACGGGGGCAGCGGACCGTGGTCGGAGATCGCCCGGGGCGCGTGCGAGGCGGCGGGCTTCGTGCCCGAACAGGCCCACTCGGCATCGGGCTGGACCGCGATCCTGGCCATGGTCGAGGCGGGGATGGGCGTGGCCCTGGTCCCCCGGATGGTGTCGAGCCGGGCCTCGGGGGTGGCGGTACGGGTGCTGTCGCGGGACCGGCCGACGCGGCACGTGATCGCGGCGGTACGGCGCGGAGCCGAATCCGCTCCCGCGGTGGCGCACGTCCTCACGGCCCTGCGCGAGGTGGCGTCGGCCCGGCGGTGACCCCGTCGGGCCGGGCCGCAGGCACCGAGCGCGAGCGGGGCACGCCGCTGCGCGGAGCCTTCTCCCCGCCCCGCCCCGCCCCTTCTCCGTTTCCCGGGCGCTGCCCGGACCCCGTATGTGCGCTGTGCGCCCGTGCCCTCAATCGCCGGGCGGGCTGGAAAATCCAGCCCGCCGGCGATTGAGGCGCGGGGGCGGGCCCCCGTAACGAGCCCGCGCCCTTAGACCTGAGCGGCAGCGGTGGCGTCGGCCGCCTGGGCCTTCAGAGCGCGCTCGACGCCCGCGCGGGACTCCGACACCAGACGCCGCAGCGCGGCGTTGGGCTCGGCCGAGGCCAGCCACGCGTCCGTCGCGTCCAGGGTCTCCCGCGAGACCTGGAGCGCCGGGTACAGGCCCACCGCGATCTGCTGGGCGATCTCGTGGCTGCGGGTGTCCCAGACCTCCTTGACGGAGGCGAAGAACTTCTCCGTGTACGGGGCCAGCAGCTCGCGCTGGTCGGTCTGGACGAAGCCGCCGATCACCGCCTCCTGCACCGCGTTCGGCAGGTCGCCGGACTCCACCACCGAGGCCCAGGCCGCCGCCTTGGCCTCCGCCGTCGGGCGGGCCGCCCGGGCCGTCGCCGCGTGCCGCTCGCCGGCCGCCGTCGCGTCCCGCTCCAGCTCCGCCGCGATGGCCGCCTCGTCGGCCACGCCCGTCGCGGCGAGCCGCTCCAGGAACGTCCACCGCAGCTCGGTGTCGACGGCCAGGCCCTCGATGACGGCCGAGCCGTCCAGCAGCGCCGACAGGTACGCCAGCTGCTCCTCGGTGCGGGCGGTGGCCGCGAAGGCCCGCGCCCACGCCAGCTGGTGGTCGCCGGCCGGCTCCGCCGCCCGCAGGTGCTCCAGGGTGGCCCCGGTCCAGGCCGCCAGGCCCTCCTCGCGCCACGCCGGGTCGGCGTACAGGTCGACGGCCAGCTTCACCTGGCGGTGCAGCGACTGGACGACGCCGATGTCGGACTCCTTGCCGATGCCCGAGAGCACCAGCGAGAGGTAGTCGCGGGTGGCGAGCTCGCCGTCACGCGTCATGTCCCAGGCCGAGGCCCAGCACAGGGCGCGCGGCAGGGACTCCGTGAAGTCGCCGATGTGCGCGGTGACCGCGGCGAGGGAGGCCTCGTCCAGGCGGACCTTCGCGTACGACAGGTCGTCGTCGTTCAGCAGGACCACCGTCGGGCGGGTACGGCCCACCAGCTCCGGCACCGTGGTCAGCGCGCCGTCGATGTCCAGCTCGATCCGGTCGGTGCGCACGAGCGCCCCGTCCCGGAGCTCGTACAGGCCCACCGCGATGCGGTGCGGGCGCAGCGTGGGCTCGCCCTTGGCACCGGCGGGCAGCGCGGGCGCCTCCTGGCGGATGCCGAAGGCGGTGATCACGCCGTCGGCGTCGGTGCTGATCTCGGGGCGCAGGACGTTGATGCCGGCCGTCTCCAGCCACGCCTTCGACCAGGCGGTCAGGTCGCGGCCCGAGGTCTCCTCCAGGGCGCCCAGCAGGTCCGACAGGCGGGTGTTGCCGAAGGCGTGCGCCTTGAAGTAGGCCTGCACGCCCTTGAAGAAGGCGTCCGTGCCGACGTAGGCGACGAGCTGCTTGAGCACCGAGGCGCCCTTGGCGTACGTGATGCCGTCGAAGTTGACCATGACGTCGTCGAGGTCACGGATGTCGGCCATGATCGGGTGCGTGGACGGCAGCTGGTCCTGCCGGTACGCCCACGTCTTCATGGAGTTGGCGAAGGTGGTCCACGCGTGCGGCCACTTCGAGCCCTCCGCGTACGCCTGGCACGCGATCGAGGTGTAGGTGGCGAAGGACTCGTTCAGCCACAGGTCGTTCCACCACTCCATGGTGACGAGGTCGCCGAACCACATGTGGGCGAGCTCGTGGAGGATGGTCTCCGCGCGCACCTCGTACGCGGCGTCCGTCACCTTCGAGCGGAAGACGTACTGGTCGCGAATGGTGACCGCGCCCGCGTTCTCCATCGCGCCCGCGTTGAACTCCGGCACGAAGAGCTGGTCGTACTTGGCGAACGGGTAGTCGTAGGCGAACTTCTCCTGGAACCAGTCGAAGCCCTGCCGGGTCACGTCGAAGATCTCGTCCGCGTCGAGGAACTCGGCGAGCGAGGGCCGGCAGTAGATGCCGAGCGGCACGGACCGGCCGTCGGGGCCCTCGTAGGAGCTGTGCACCGAGTGGTACGGGCCGACGATCAGCGCCGTGATGTACGAGGAGATCCGCGGGGTCGGCTCGAAACGCCAGACGTTGTCCTTGACGTCCGCGGGCTCCGGCGTCGGGGAGTTCGAGATGACCGTCCAGCCCTCGGGGGCCGTCACGGTGAATTGGAACGTGGCCTTCAGGTCGGGCTGCTCGAAGCTGGCGAAGACCCGCCGCGCGTCCGGCACCTCGAACTGGGTGTAGAGGTAGGCCTGCTGGTCGACCGGGTCGACAAAACGGTGGAGGCCCTCACCGGTGTTGGTGTACGCGCAGTCCGCGACGACCCGCAGCTCGTTGGCCCCGGCCGCGAGGTGCGCCAGGGCGATCCGGGAGTCGCGGAAGACGGCGGCGACGTCGAGCGACTTTCCGTTGAGGACGACCTCGTGGACCGCCGGAGCGACCAGGTCGATGAAGGTCTCCGCCCCTGCCTCGGCCGACTGGAAGCGCACGGTGGTCACGGACGGGTAGGTCCCGCCCTCCTGCGCACCGCTGAGATCGAGTTCGATCTCGTACGAGTCGACGGTGAGCAGCTTCGCACGCTGCTGAGCCTCTTCACGGGTGAGGTTCGTGCCTGGCACGCGGTCATCTCCTTCGATGGTGACGTTGCCCGGACATCCTTCCACGGGGTGAGGGTGTCCTGCTCTCGGAATACTTTCGACTGACCTGCCCGCACTGTCACCCGGTGGGGTGAGGTTTCAGCCGTACCCACCTGTGGATATAAGTTCAGCCTTAAGTTCGCGGAATGTGGGAGATCATCCTGGTGGCGGGAGACAAAGCGGGCCGCTGGAGTCGCTGGTACGAGGAGAACATCCCGGTCGCCGAGCGGCGCTACGAGCAGTACGTGGCCGGCAAGGAAAGAGGAGGCACAGGGTGAAGGGACGTTCGTGGCGGGAGGTGCGCGCCGAGGCGCTGCAACGGCAGCCGCTCCTCGGGACCGCCGACGCCGAAGAGCAGAGGGCTCAGGTGAGGGCCGAGAACACCGCGCGGATCCGGGGGTACGAGCTCGCCGGGCTCCGGCGCTCCGCCGGGCTCACCCAGGCCGACGTCGCGGCCGCTCTGGGCCTCAGTCAGGCGCGCGTCTCGCAGATCGAGCACGGCCAGGTGGACAGCCTCGACGTCCTGCGGGCGTACGCGGCTGTACTCGGCGGTGAGGTGTCCGTCACCGTCCAGCGCGGCGACGTCACCGTGAAGGTCGCCTGACCCCGGGAAACGCCGGAGGGCGGGCGCTCTGCGGCGCCCGCCCTCCGGGTCGTGCCGGGTGCGGGGTCAGCCGCGCAGTTCCTCGGCGACCAGCTCCGCGATCTGGACCGCGTTCAGCGCGGCGCCCTTGCGGAGGTTGTCGTTCGACACGAAGAGCGCGAGGCCGTTCTCCACCGTCTCGTCGACGCGGATGCGGCCCACGTACGAGGCGTCCTGGCCGGCGGCCTGGAGCGGGGTCGGGATCTCGGAGAGCTCCACGCCGTCCGCGTCCTTCAGCAGCTCGTAGGCGCGCTCGACGCTGATCGGGCGGTCGAAGCGGGCGTTGATCTGGAGGGAGTGGCCGGAGAAGACCGGCACGCGCACGCAGGTGCCCGAGACCTTGAGCTCCGGGATTTCGAGGATCTTGCGGGACTCGTTGCGGAGCTTCTGCTCCTCGTCGGTCTCGAAGGAGCCGTCGTCGACGATCGAGCCTGCGAGCGGGAGCACGTTGAAGGCGATCGGACGCTTGTAGACGCCCGGCTCGGGGAAGTCGACGGCACCGCCGTCGTGGACCAGCCCGGTCGCGCCCTCGGAGACGGCCTTGACCTGGCCGTCGAGCTCGGCCACACCGGCCAGGCCGGAGCCGGACACGGCCTGGTAGGTGGTGGCGATCAGCGCGGTCAGGCCGGCCTCGTCGTGCAGCGGGCGCAGCACCGGCATCGCCGCCATGGTGGTGCAGTTCGGGTTCGCGATGATGCCCTTGGGGCGGTTCTTGATCGCGTGCGGGTTGACCTCGGAGACGACGAGGGGGACCTCGGGGTCCTTGCGCCAGGCGGAGGAGTTGTCGATGACCACGGCGCCCTGCGAGGCGACCTTCTCGGCCAGGGCCTTCGAGGTGGCGCCGCCGGCGGAGAAGAGCACGATGTCCAGGCCGGAGTAGTCGGCCGTGGAGGCGTCCTCGATCGTGATCTCGCGGCCCTCCCACTCGATCGTCGAGCCGGCGGACCGGGCCGAGGCGAACAGGCGCAGCTCGTCCACCGGGAACTTGCGCTCGGCGAGGATGCTGCGCATGACTGCGCCGACCTGACCGGTGGCTCCGACGATTCCGACCCTCACGGTGACTCCTTCTGCTCCGTACGACGCGGGCGCGCGTGAGGCCATCATGCGTTCGACCCCACGCGCCTTGTCCAATCTATTGTCCGAGGAACGGACGGTGTTCTGAATGTGAACACCCATGACGTGTGCGTGGCGGCCGTGTTTCACGCCCCCTGAGCGACCGTTTTGCCTGATCGGGACCGGTTGGTGTCCTGTCTGTCGCGTCCGCTATCCGGACATGATCGACTTCAGGCCGAAACAAGGACTCGCATACGCGGTCGGCACCTGCGCCCGAGGGGGAACGGCCCGAGGGGGCGGTGCTCGTCGGAGCGCCGCCCCCTCGGGGTTTCCCTGCGGAAGGTGCTACGGGAGGACCTTCTCGATCTGCACGCTGCCGGTGCCGGCGGCGGTGCCGCGGGCGTTGAGCAGCTCGACCTGGCCGAAGAACTGACGGCCTTCGGGGGCCGCGCTGGTGACCAGGACGTTCGCCGAGACCTGCGCGGTGGCGCCGGTGGCGAGGTTCACCGCGGCGGCCTCGTCGACCTGGACGGAGCCCAGGGCGGCCGAGAAGAACACGTCACGGTAGTCGTACGTGGTGGAGCCGGCCGGGACCGCGTAGCCGAACACCTTGACGGTGTAGGTGCCCGCGGCCGGGTTCACCAGGCTCACGGCCTCCTCGGAGTCGCCGTCGGCGGAGGAGCCGACCTTGACGCCGTCCTTGTAGACCTCCAGGTCGAGGTCGGCGGCGGTGTCGGACACCTTGCCGATCGCGACGTCGAGGCGGGAGGTGCCGGCCGGGACCGCGATCTCGGTGGTGTGGGTCTCACCGTCCGCGATGGTCGGCTTGGCGACCTTCGCGGAGCCGAGCGGGCCGCCCTTGAGCTTGCCGCCGGTGATGGCCGCGCCGCCGTTCTTGACGCTCCACTGGACCGGGGCCGGGGTGCCCTGCTTCACCTCGGGCAGGACCTTGACCGCGGGGTCGAAGGCCGCGCCGAGCACGGAGACGTCCAGCGTGAACGGGTTGTCGAGGACCGGCGACGTACGACGGGCCTCGACCTCGATCTCCCAGACGCCCGGCGTCGGCTCGGGGTACGAGCGCACGTCGGGGCGGCAGGTGTTGGCCGGGTTGTTGTAGTTCGGGTAGCAGTTGATGGTGGACGTGGGGTCCACCGGCACGCCGTACGGGTGGATCGCGATGAAGCGCGTCTGGGCGCCGGCCGCGAGACCGCCGAGGGCGACCTCCAGGCTCTTGGCGCCGGGCGGCACGGTCACGAAGTACGACTTGTGCGAGTTGCGCTCCACGGTGGAGGACTGCGACAGGGAGAACGCCGGCGCGGCCAGGGGGGCGGAAGCCACGACGGTCGTCAGGATCTGCTTGTCGATGCCCTCGGTGGTCTCGTCGTCCAGCTGCAGGATGCCGCTGTGGACGCCGGCCGTCTTGGCCTTGGCCTCGACCTTGATGGTGACGGGCTTGTTCAGCGGCAGCGTGACGTAGTCGTAGCCGCCGATGATCTTGAAGGTGCCGTCGTTGTTGCGCCAGCTCAGGTCGTGCCGGGTGCCGTACTTGACGCCGGTGGTGCGGGTGACGACGACGTTGTAGACCTTCTTCTGGCCGACCTTGAGGCCGCCCTCGCGGTCGTACAGGCCGGTGCCGAAGCCCGGGGTCTTCAGGAACTGGTCGATCGCGGTGTCGACGGGGGCCTTGACCGTGAACTCGTTGGCCTTGGCGTCGCGCTGGATGGACTCCCACGCGCCCTCGACGTCGATCAGACCGGAGCCCTGCGCGTGCGCCGGGACGCCGTCGATCTTCTTCGCGGAGCTGGTCAGCGCGACCCGCAGGGAGGCCGGGGTCAGCTTGATGCCCTGCTGCTTCGCGGCCGAGATCAGCAGCGCGCTCGCGCCCGCCGCCTGCGGCGAGGCCATCGAGGTGCCCTGGAGCATGCCGTAACCGGCCGGCAGGCTGTAGCCGGCCTCCTTCACCGGCGCGCCGGGCAGCCAGGTCTGGATGGTGTTGATGGCCGCGCCGGGGGCGCTGATGGTCGGCGTGAAGCCGCCGTCCTCACGCGGACCGCGCGAGGAGAAGGGGAACATGTTGTACTTCGTGGTCACGCCGGAGCCGTAGTTGGCGGCCCACGTCTCCTTGGAGACCGAGGCGCCCACGGAGATGACCTTGTCCGCGAGGGCCGGGTCGCCGATGGTGTTCACACCCGGACCGGAGTTGCCGGCCGAGATGACCAGCTGGACGCCGTAGGTGTCGACGAGGTTGCGGTAGAGCTCGGCGCGCGCGTTGTTGCCGTCGTTCAGCGCCGGCAGGCCGCCGATCGACATGTTGACGATGTCCACGCCGCGGTTGACGACGAGGTCGATCATGCCCTCGGTCAGCGCGATGTTGGTGCAGCCGCCGGACCAGGAGCAGGCGCGCGAGGAGACGAGCTTGGCGCCGGGCGCCTCACCGTTCATCTTGCCGCCGAAGAGGCTGTTGGCGGCGGTGATGCCGGCGACGTGCGTGCCGTGCTCGGACTCGATGATGCCGATGTTGACGAAGTCGGCCTTCTTGCCGACCCAGTCCCCGCCCAGCGGGTCCATCGGGACGTCCTTGCGGATCTCGATCACGAACGGGATCCGCTCGACGACCTCGGTCGCCGGGTTGTCCGTGCCGAAGTAGCCGATCTGGTAGCCGTCCTTGTACGGCTTCATCGGCTCGTTGTTCGTGAAGTCGCCGTCCTGGTCGGTGTCGACGCGGACGGTGCCGGCGGCGGCGTCGTAGAGCATGCCGAACCGGTCGGTGGTGTCCCCGTCCCGGTTGACGTCGCCCGCCATGTCACCGTTGGCGGTGATCGACTCGCTGAACCGGCTCCACTGGAAGCTGCCCTCGGGCGCCTTCCAGCTCTGGCCGCCCGCGGTGAAGGTGCCGCCCGCGGAGGTGACCGGGGTGATCTGGGCGCGCCAGGTGCCGTCGTTGTCGGTGATCGGGTCGGTGGCCGTCACCCAGTCGACGATCTTGCGCTCGCCGGTGGTGGTCTTCTGCAGGGCCGGGTGGCCGAGGTCGACACCCGAGTCCATGATGCCGATGGTCACGCCGCGGCCGTCGGCCTGCGGGTTGTTCTCGACGAAGTCGACCGCACCGGTCTCGAAGGACGGGTTGTACGGGTTCTTCGCCGGGGTGTTCCCGTCCGGCGCCGCGTACGTCTGGGCCGCGGTCTTCTTGGCCGTGCCGCCCTCCCGGCCGGCGTCCGGCCGCGGGTCCGGCAGCTGGATCTCGTGACGCAGGTCGATGCCGTGCACCGAGGACAGCTTGGCGGCCGCCTTCAGCGCGGCCTCGGCCTTGCCCGTCGGCAGGGTGGCGCGCACGTAGCCGAGGTTGTCGTACGTCCGGCCGACGGAGGCGCCCTGGACGGCGTCCAGCTGGTCGGCGACCTGCTTGGTCTGGCCGGGGGCGGTCGCGACCATCACGGTGACGTTCGCGTCACCCTTGGCCTTGGCCTCCTGGAGCAGCTCGACGTCGGCCGAACCGAGCTTCTGGTCGGCGGACTTGACCGCGGGCGTGGTGCCCGGGGTGTCCGCGCCGGCGGCCGCGAACGCGGGCCCGGCGCCGGTCGCCGCGAGGGCGGCGACCAGGCCGGCCGCGGCCGCGACGCGGGCGACGCGTCTTGCCCCGGATATGGAACTGGGGGATTCGAGGGTCATCAGCATCCCTGGTAAGTGAAAGATACGGTCCGGATTTCGGTGCCGGATGACCGGTCAGCTTTCCTCAATCGACAGGTCTTTGGGGAGGGGTGTCATCGACCGAGACCTGTCGTGGCGGACATCCGCCAGTGCGGGACTTCCGCCAGTGAGGCCGTATCCGGGCACAGTGGTGCGAACCACAGGGGCTGAAGAGTTGATTTATCGACTTAGTGGCCCCAAGTCGGCACCGGAGCGGTGTCGTTCCCCGGTGCGGGTGTGACAGATTTCGAGCGGTCAGCGCTCGCGCGTGCGCGCGTAGTGGCGCGAGGCCTTCGCCCGGTTTCCGCAGGCGGACATGGAGCACCAGCGCCGGGTTCCGTTGCGCGAGGTGTCGTGGAAGTGCAGGACGCAGGTCTCGGAGGCGCACTTGCGGATCCGGTCGGGCGCGGAGTCCAGCAGCTCCAGGTAGTTCCGGGCGGCCGTCCAGGCCGGACCCCAGGTGCGGTCGTCGAACTCGGCGCGCTCGCCCGGGCCTTCGGCCGTCAGGGTGGCGCGGATGCGCCCGTGCTCCAGTACGGCGTCGACCAGGGCGCGCGCGCTCTCGTCGGAGGGGTCGGCGACCGCCCGGGCGAGTGCCTCGCGCGCGGTCATCAGGTGGACGAGGGTCGAGGCGTCGGCCCGGAAGCGGCCGGCCAGTCCGGCGGACTCCAGCCAGACCGCGAGCCCCTCGACCCGGCTCAGTCCGAAGGCCCCGGCGAAGAGGTCGACGGGCTCGCCCTCCTGCATCCAGCGCGTGTTCAGCAGGTCGAGGGCGATCGGCTCCCCGGTCAGGGGCCGCGGGTCCGCCGTCGTCATGTCCGTCTCCTCGCTCGCTAACCCCTCAAGGGTACGTGAGTGGTTGACGCCCTCCACTCTAACCTTTAAATTGGATTTAGAAGGTTAGAACTCATGGAACGGCCCCTGGGGAAGGACCCGTCATGACCACCGTCATCAGTACGCTCCGCACCGGACACGTCGGCCTGAACGTCACCGACCTGGAGCGCTCGCTCGACTTCTACCGGGACGCCCTCGACTTCCAGGTGCTGGGGGAGGGCAAGGAGGAGGACCGCCGTTACGCCTTCCTCGGCCGGGACGGCGAGCTCGTCCTCACGCTCTGGCAGCAGGCCGACGGCGCCTTCGAGCCGGCCGCGGCCGGTCTGCACCACCTGGCGTTCTCGGCCGGCGCCGTCGAGGAGGTGCGCGCGTACGAGGAGCGGCTGCGCGGCCTCGGCGTCGACTTCGCCTACGAGGGCGTCGTCGCGCACGGCGAGGGCGCGGCCTCCGGCGGCATCTTCTTCCACGACCCCGACGGCACCCGTCTGGAGATCTCCGTACCGACCGGCGCCGAGGATGCCCCCGCTCCCATCGCGGGGGCGCCGACCTGCGGGTTCTTCTGATGGGCAGCGTCTACCACTGGGGGTCACTGGCGGTGCAGGAGCGGGTCGGCGTGCGCGGGCCGGCCGAGCACGTCGGCCGCTCGATCGGTACGGGCATCCGCGACGTCGCTGCGGCCTTCCTGGAACTCCAGCCGCACCTGGTCGTCGGGGCCGCCGACGACACCGGGCGGATGTGGGCCTCCTTGCTCACCGGGCCGCCCGGCTTCGTACGGGCCACCGGGGCGCACCGGGTCGCCGTCACGGGCGGACCGCCCGTCGGCGACCCGCTCGCCCGGGCGCTGGCCACGGCCGGGACCCGGGTCGGGACCATCGCGCTCGACCCGCGCACCCGGCGCCGGATGCGGCTGAACGGAACCCTCACGGCGACCCCGCGCGGCTTCGCCGTCGAAGCCGAGCAGGTCTTCGCCAACTGCCCGAAGTACCTGCAGCAGCGGCAGCCGCTGGAACTGGTCGCCGAGGGGGCCGGCGTGGTGCGCCGCGGGGACACGCTGACCCCGGGCCAGGTGCGTACCGTCCGGGGCGCCGACACCTTCTTCGTCGCCACCACGGCGGAGGGGGACGGTGTCGACGCGAGCCACCGCGGCGGCCTGCCGGGCTTCGTGGAGGTGCTCTCCCCGGTCGAGCTGTCCTGGCCGGACTACGCCGGGAACGCGATGTTCCTGACCCTGGGGAACCTGATGACCGACCCGCGGGCCGGGCTGCTCTTCCCGGACTGGGAGAGCGGGGCCGTCCTCCAGCTCAGCGGCCGGGCCCGGACGGAGTTCGCGCCCGACGGCGGCCGCCGCACCCGCTTCCGGGTGGAATCGGTGGTGGAGGGCGTGCATCCGGGGCGGCTGCTGTGGAGCACCCCGGAGTACTCCCCTCACCTGGGGAGCACCACCAGGTAGGCGGCGGGCTCGCGGTCGTCGGACGCCGTCAGGGCGGTCCGGACGACCGCGGCCTGCTGCTCGGGCCAGTCGCGGAGCTTGCGCGGGGTGATGTGGAGGACGGTCACCCCGAGCCGCTCCAGCGTCTCGCGCTTGCGCACGGTCTCGGACCACTCCTCGTCCTCGCCCTGGCGCGGGGCACGGGTGTCGATCTCCACGGCCACGGAGTGCTCGGGCCAGTACGCGTCGACCCCGCCGAGGTGCGGGCCGCCGGGGATCCGCAGGTCCACGTTCCAGAGGGGGTCGGGGAGTCCGTAGCCGCGCACGAGGTGGTACAGCCGGTCCTCGGCGATGGCCCGGCCCTCCGCCAGGAGGGACTCGACGGCGTCGACCACATGCGGCCGGTTCAGCAGCCGGGCCACCGTCAGCTCCCGTACGACGGCACTCGGTTCGCAGTGCCCGCCGCGGACGGCCTCGCTCAGCAGCCGGCGTACGGTGCCGGCGTCGGAGAGCTGCGCGACGGCGTCCGCGACCGCCCGGGCGACGGGCGCGACGGGCAGCCCGGTGACCTCCTGGGAGCGGGGTGCGGTGTGCGCGCGCACGATCCGCACGTCACCGGTGGACCGGAGCCTCCGGATGCCCGGCACCAGCACGTCGATGCGCGGGAGGGCGAGCAGCGAGGGCGCGGAGGCGAAGCGGTACAGGGCCAGGGCCGCCAGTCCGGTGATCATGGCCTCGCCCCCGCCGCGCCGGCCCGCGTACAGCAGCGCGGCGTGCAGCCGTTCCTCGCTGGTCGCCGGCCCGGGGTGGAGCAGGAACACACCTGGCAGGATCTGCTGCCAGTCCCGCTCGGCGGCCTCGGAGGCGCTCACGCCGTGCTCGCGCAGCTGTGCGAGGGTCAGCACGCGGGGGCGGTTGACGGTGAGGTGGGCGAGGGGGAGGGGCGCGTTGTGGTTCATGACGCGGTGATTCCCTCAGGCCATGGCCTTGCTAACCCCTGTTACACGCTCGTCGGCAAATCCGGACAAGCCGGGGCTAAAGTACGGGCGTTCGACTGCCGATGGGGTGCGCCCGTACGGGGGACACGGCCCGCGCCGCCGGCACCGGGGCTCCGCCCCGGACCCCGTGCCGCACACGCCGGCGGGGCTGGGTCTTCAGCCCGTCCGGCGTGTGCGGACCAGGGGTCGGGGGCGGGCGCCGACAGGGTTGCCGCAGGTCAGCCGGCCGCCGCGTCGCACCGCTGGGCGGCAAGGGCCCTGGCCAGGTCGTCGCGGGACTCCAGCACCAGACGGCGCAGGGCCGGGGCGGCGTTCTCGTGCCCGGCCAGCCACGCGTCCGTGGCCTCCAGCGCGGCGGCGTCGCCCTGCAGCGAGGGGTAGAGCCCCCTGACGATGTCCATCGCGATCTGGATCGACCGGTCCGCCCACACCCGCTCGATCACCTCGAAGTAGCGCCCCGCGTGGGCTGCCAGCAGGCCCCGCTGCGAAGGCTGCTGCATGCCCGCGATCGTCGCCTCCACCAGCGCGTTGGACAGCGCGTCCGACTCGACCACCGCCGCCCACGCCTGGTCCTTCACCGCCTGCGAGGGGCGTGCAGCCAGGCACCGGACCTGGTGCCGCTTGCCCGACGCGGTGTCGTCCCGGGCCAGTTCGGCGGCGATGACGCCCTCGTCCACCGCCCCGTGCGCGGCCAGCGGCAGCAGGAAGTCCCAGCGCAGCTCCTGGTCCACGTCGAGCCCGTCGATCCGCGCCGACCCCTCCAGCAGCCCCAGCAGCAGCTGGAAGTCGCCCTCCGTCGCCGCGCTCGCCGCGAAGAACCGCGCCCAGGTCAGCTGGGCCTCCGACCCCGGCTCCGCCACCCGCAGCTCGTGCAGCGCACCGGCCGCCAGGTCCCGGCCGCCCTGCTCGCGCCGGTCCGGCGCCGTGTAGTGGGTGACCGCGGTCTGCGCCTGCGCGTGCAGCTGCTGCAGGACGCCGACGTCCGTCTCCCGGCCCGCGTGCGCCAGGACCAGCGAGACGAAGTCGCGCGCCGGCATCAGGCCGTCCCGCGTCAGGTTCCACAGCGCCGACCAGCTCAGCGCACGTGCCAGAGGATCCGTCAGATCGCCCAGGTGCCCGCGCAGCGTGGCCAGCGAACCCTCGTCCAGCCGGATCTTGCAGTACGTGAGGTCCTCGTCGTTGACCAGGACCAGGTCGGGCCGGTCCTGCCCGGCCAGCTCCGCGATCACCGAACGGGCGCCACAGACGTCCGCCTCGGCCCGCGCGTAGCGGACCAGCGCACCGTCCGGCTCCAGCCGGTACAGGCCGACGCCGACCCGGTGCGGCCGCAGCTCGTCGCCCTCCTGCACGACGGCGAGCTCGGTGATCCGCCCCGCCGCGTCGTAGGTCACCACCGGGGTCAGCGCGTTCACGCCCGCCGTCTGGAGCCAGGCCCGCGACCACTCGGACATGTCCCGGCCGGACACCTCGCCGAGCACCGACAGCAGGTCGTCCAGCGTGGTGTTCCCGTACGCGTTGGCCTTGAAGTAGCGGCGCGCGCCCTCCAGGAACGCCTCCCGGCCGACGTAGGCGACCAGCTGCTTGAGCACCGCCGCGCCCTTGGCGTAGGTGATGCCGTCGAAGTTCAGCTTCGCGTCCTCCAGGTCACGGATGTCGGCCGTGATCGGGTGCGTGGACGGCAGCTGGTCGGCGCGGTAGGCCCACGCCTTGCGGTTGTTGGCGAAGGTCACCCACGCCTGGTCGAAGCGGGTGGCCTCGACGAGTCCGAAGGAACCCATGAAGTCCGCGAAGGACTCCTTCAGCCACAGGTCGTCCCACCACTTCATGGTGACCAGGTCGCCGAACCACATGTGCGCCATCTCGTGGAGGATCACGTTCGCGCGCCGCTCGTACGAGGCCTGCGTGACCTTGCCGCGGAAGATGTACTCCTCCCGGAAGGTCACCATTCCCGGGTTCTCCATGGCGCCCAGGTTGTACTCCGGCACGAAGGCCTGGTCGTACTTCCCGAAGGGGTAGGGGTAGTCGAAGATCTCGTGGAAGAGGTCGAAGCCCTGCTTGGTGACGAGGAAGACGTCGTCCGCGTCGAAGTGCCTGGCCAGCCCCTTGCGGCACATCGCGCCCAGCGGGATGGTCAGGTCCCCGCGGGTGTAGGTGTCCGTCACGTAGTGGTAGGGACCCGCCACCACGCAGGTGATGTACGTGGAGATCGGCGCGGTCTCGGCGAACCGCCACACGGAGCCCTCGCGGGACTCCTCGGCGCCGTTGCTCCACACCTGCCAGCCCTCGGGCGCGGTCACCTCGAAGCGGTAGGGCGCCTTCAGGTCCGGCTGCTCGAAGTTCGCGTACACCCGCCGGGCGTCGGCCGGCTCGTACTGCGTGTAGAGGTAGACCTCGCCGTCCTCCGGGTCCACGAAGCGGTGCAGGCCCTCACCCGTCCGGCTGTAGGCGCAGTTCGCGTCGACCACCAGGACGTTCTCGGAGGCCAGGTCGGCCAGGGCGATGCGCGACCCGTCGAAGACGGCGGCCACGTCCAGCGCCCGCCCGTTGAGCGTGACGGAGTTCACCGAAGGGGCGATCAGGTCCGCGAAGGTGGCGCCGCCGGGGACCGCGGCCCGGAAGCGGACCGTCGTCACCGAACGGAAGGTCCGCGGGCCCTCCGCCGGCTCGGTCTCGTCCACCGCCGACCTGATGTCGAGGGCGACCTCGTACCCGTCGACGGACAGCAGCTCGGCCCGCTCGCGGGCCTCCTCGCGGGACAGATTCTCTCCGGGCACCTGCACTCCTTCGTGCGTGATCGCGTTCTTGGGTCGAATCCTCGCACGGGGGGAATGCGCGCGACGGTGTCCTGGTTGGCCACGGGGAACATGGGCCGTTGCCGCCTTTTCCCGCCCGAGAACGACACCGAGGAGAGACATGACCGAGACCCAGGTGCGCGAGAAGACCCCGGTCGACTTCTGGTTCGACCCGCTCTGCCCTTGGGCCTGGATGACGTCCCGTTGGATGCTGGAGGTCGAGAAGGTCCGCGACGTCGAGGTGCGCTGGCACGTGATGAGCCTCGCCGTCCTGAACGAGAACAAGCTCGACGAGCTTCCCGAGGTCTACCGCGAGCTGCTCGGCCCCAAGGGCTGGGCCCCCGTTCGCGTCGTCATAGCCGCCCAGCAGAAGCACGGCGACGAGATCACCGGCAAGCTCTACACCGCGCTCGGCACCCGCATCCACAACGAGGACAAGGGCCCGACCCGCGAGGTCATCGCCGAGGCGCTGGCCGAGGTCGGCCTGCCGGCCGAGCTGCTCGCGTACGCCGACTCCGACGAGTACGACGAGGTGCTCCGGGCCTCGCACAACGACGGCATCGACCGCGTGGGCCAGGAGGTCGGCACCCCGGTGATCTCCGTTCCGGGCGCCGACGGCGAGGGCGACGTCGCCTTCTTCGGCCCGGTGGTCACCCCGACCCCGCGCGGCGACGCCGCGGCCCGGCTGTGGGACGGCACCCTGCTCGTCGCCTCCACGCCCGGCTTCTACGAGATCAAGCGCACCCGCACCAAGGGCCCGTCCTTCGAGTAGTCCGTACGTCCGCACCTGACACAGAAGACCCCCGTGAGTCACGTCCTCACGGGGGTCTTCCGCTGGACACCCCGGCCAGTGAAGGTTGAGAAGACGATCACGAGGCTGGGGGCACCTCCCGGCGGTAGCTGGGGGAGGGCTCGGGGGTGCGATCAGCCCTTGACGGGGATCAGCAGCGGGGTGTTGGCCTTGGCGTCGGCGTAGCGCTTGGAGACGTCCTGCCAGTTGACGACGTTCCACATCGCCTCGATGAAGTCCACCTTCTGGTTCTTGTACTGCAGGTAGAAGGCGTGCTCCCAGGCGTCGAAGACCAGGATCGGGGTGCTGGCGACACCCACGTTGCCCTGGTGGTCGTAGACCTGCTCGACGACGAGGCGGCCGCTGACGGGTTCGTACGCGAGCACGCCCCAGCCGGAGCCCTGGGTCGCGGAGGACGCGAAGGTCAGCTGCTTCTTGAACTTCGCGAAGGAGCCGAAGGACTCGGTGATCGCGTCGGCCAGGTCGCCCAGGCCGTCGGCCGCGGTGGGCTCGCCGCCGCCCTCGCCGGTCTTCGGGCTGGCCATGTTGTGCCAGTAGATGCTGTGCAGGATGTGCCCGGAGAGGTGGAACGCGAGGTTCTTCTCGAGGCCGTTGAGCGCGCCCCAGTTCTCCTTGTCGCGTGCCTCCGCCAGCTGCTCCAGCGTGTTGTTGGCGCCCGTGACGTAGGCCGCGTGGTGCTTGTCGTGGTGCAGCTCGATGATCTGCGGGTTGATCACCGGCTCCAGCGCCGCGTAGTCGTACGGAAGCTCAGGAAGCGTGTAGATGGCCATGCGTGTTGTCCGGTCCCCTCGGCGTGCCAATCGCTTATTGCAATTAATGCGCAACTGCACGCTAGCAGTATCTATTCCTCCTCACACGTAAGGGTCACCTCTGTAAAACGCAGGTGGGCCCCGTGCGTTCGCACGGGGCCCACCTGCGGTCGAGGCGCTGTCAGCGGGCGGCGGGCGCCCTGCGCTGCAGCAGGTATCCGGTCACGGCGAGGGCGACGGTGAGCCCGCCGGTGAAGACCACCTGGACCCGGGTGTCCTCACCCAGCGCCATCAGCACCAGGACCCCGGCCACCCCGGCCAGCGCGACCCAGGTCAGGTACGGGAAGCCCCACATCCGCACGACGAGCTTCTCGGGGGCCTCGCGTTCCAGCCGGCGGCGCAGCACGAACTGCGAGACGGCGATGAAGCCCCAGACCACGAGGATGACGCCGCCGACCATGTTCAGCAGCCAGGCGAACAGGGTGTCCGGGTACCAGTACGACAGCAGCACGGTGACGAAGCCGAAGCCGGAGGAGGCGAGCACCGCCCGGCGCGGCACGCGGCCGGTGACCTTGCCCAGCGCCTTGGGACCCTGGCCGCGGGAGACGAGCGAGTAGGCCATGCGGGAGGAGCCGTAGATGTTGGCGTTCATCGCGGACAGCAGCGCGATCAGGATGACCACGTTCATGATCTCGCCGGCCGCCGGGATGCCCAGGTGGTCCAGGGTGGCCGCGTAGGGGCCGTCCTCCGTGACCTTCGGGTCGCTCCACGGCAGCAGGGTCACGATGACGAGCATCGAGCCGACGTAGACGACGGCGATGCGCCACATGGTGGTCCTCACGGCCCTGGCCACGCCCTTGACCGGGTCCTGCGACTCGGCGGCCGCGATGGTGACCGTCTCCAGGCCGCCGTACGCGACGACCGAGGCCAGCAGGCCGACCAGCAGGCCGTCGACCCCGTTGGGCAGGAAGCCGCCGTCGTGCAGCAGGTTGGCGGTGCCGGGCGCGCCGGCAGAGGGCAGCAGGCCGAGGACGGCCAGTGCGCCGAGGCCCAGGAAGAGGCCGATGGCGCCGATCTTGAGCGCGGCGAACCAGAACTCGAACTCGCCGAAGTTCGAGACGGCGGCCAGGTTGGAGCCGCAGAACAGCGCCATGAAGACCAGCACCCACATCCACGACGGGGTGCCCGGGAACCAGCCCGTCATGATGTGCGCCGCGCCGATGGCCTCGATGGCCACGCCCACGCACAGCAGCGTCCAGAACATCCAGCCGGCGGTGAACCCGGCCCACGGGCCGATCGCCCGCTCGGCGTGCACCGAGAAGGAGCCGGAGGCGGGGTTGGCGGCGGACATCTCGCCGAGCATCCGCATCACGAACATCACCAGCAGTCCGGACGCGGCGTAGGCGAGCACGATCGAGGGGCCCGCCGCGGCGATGCCGGCTCCGGAGCCGACGAAGAGTCCGGCGCCGATGACACCGCCGAGGGCGATCATCGAGAGGTGGCGCTGCTTGAGGCCGTTGCCGAGCGGGGATCCGGCGTCGGTCCGCGGCGCTTCGTGCGGTGTCAGGGTGCTCTGGCTCATTGCGGGTGTGCCTGTCCGGTTGTGCGGGGGGACGTGATGAGGTGCCCCAGTCTCACCTCTGTCCGATCTTCGGATGATCGCTGTCCGATATTCGGACGGCCGAATGACCGGCCGTGATCACACCCGTACGCTGCCGACAGGACGCGGGTGACGCGACGACAGGGGAGGGGGCCGGGTCGGCGCGCCCCAGAAGGTCGTCGCCGCCGCCGTGCTGCACCTGGCCTCGCCCGCGGCTCGCTGGAGCTCGGGCACCGTGCTCGACGTCAACGGAGCCCCGTACCTGCGCACCTGACGCGCGAAGACCCCCGCGCCGGATGCGCGGGGGTCTCCAGGTGGGCCGTGGGCAGCGGCCGTGGACAGCGGCCGTGGACCGGCCGGCGGTCAGGACCTCGGGCCGCGCCGCTCCCGCAGCTCGCGGACGCCCGCCACGGCGAGGACCAGCAGGGCGGCGCCCGTCGACCACAGCAACTGCGGTCGCGCGGAGTCGTCGAACAGCATCAGCACCAGGACCGCCGCCATCCCGGCCAGCGCGGCCCAGGTGGCGTACGGGAACAGCCACATCGGCAGGACCAGCCGCTCGGGCATGTCCCGCTCGATCCGGCGCCGCAGCCTCAGCTGCGAGACCGCGATCAGCGCCCACACGAACAGCAGGACGGCGCCGACCGCGTTGAGCATGTAGAGGAAGATCGTGTCCGGCCACAGCAGGTTGAGGACCACCGAGACGAAGCCGAAGGCCACCGACGCGAACACCGCCCGCCGCGGCACGCCGCCGGCCGAGACCTTCAGCAGCGACGTGGGCGCCTCCTCGCGTTCGGCCAGCGAGAAGATCATGCGCGAGGATCCGTACAGGTTCGCGTTCAGCGCCGACAGCAGGGCCACGAACACCACGATGTTCATGATCTGGCCGGCCCCGGGGATGCCGACGGAGTCGAGGACGGCGACGTACGGGCTCTGCCCCGGCTCCAGCGAGTCCCACGGCAGCAGGGTCACGATGACGATCATCGAGCCGACGTAGAAGAAGAGGATGCGCCACACCGCGCTGCGCACCGCGCGGGACACCGAGCGGGCCGGGTCGTCGGACTCGGCGGCCGCGATGGTGACGACCTCCAGGCCGCCGAAGGCGAAGATGACGGCCAGCATGCCCGCGATCACGCCGCCGAAGCCCTCGGGGAAGAAGCCGCCGTGGCCGGTCAGGTTGGCCATGCCGACCGGATCCGTGTCCGGGAGCACGCCGAGGATCGCCAGGGTGCCGAGGATCAGGAAGAGTACGATCGCGCCGACCTTGAGGGCGGCGAACCAGAACTCGAACTCGCCGAAGTTCTTCACGGCGGCCAGGTTGCTCACGGTGAAGACCACCATGAAGAGCAGCACCCAGACCCACTGGTCGATCGAGGGCACCCAGCCGTTCGCGATCTTCGCGGCGCCGGTGGCCTCCACGGCCAGCACCACGACCAGCAGGAACCAGTACAGCCAGCCCGCCGAGAAGCCGGCCCAGCGGCCGAGCGCCCGCTCCGCGTAGACGGAGAACGAGCCGGAGGCGGGCATCGCGGCCGACATCTCGCCCAGCGCGCGCATCACCAGCATCGCGAGGAGGCCGGCGAGGAGGTAGGAGCAGATGATCGCGGGACCGGCGATGCCGATGCCGGCGCCGGATCCGACGAAGAGGCCGGCGCCGATCACGCCGCCGAGGCCCAGCATGGTCAGATGGCGCTGCTTGAGGCTGTGGCTGAGGGGTTCCTGGGGCAGGTCGCCCGTCGTGGGAGGTGCGTCTGGCAGGCGCTCACGCATGAGGAGTGCTCGTACTCTCGTTCGGCCCAGCGGTGGTGGGGACTCCGCCATTGACTTGGCAGGATCCAACAGTCTCGCTGAGCGGCGGTCGTCCGTGCAAAACGGACGTGTTGTCGGATGTTCCTAGTGACGAGGATCACGCCACGCTGATCAGAGGGGTGGGCTTTGTCCGGTCCCCACGAACAGGGGGAGCGGGGCTTTGTCCCGGGCGGCGGTGGGGCGGCTCCGGACCCCGCACTAACGTCGGTGATCGTCCCGACCCCCACCACTGTGCGGAGCCCCTCATGAGCACTGCTTCCGTCTCCCTCCGGCCCGGCGCCGTCCTCGCCGACCTGCTGCCCGCGAGCCGGGTGCGCGACATCGCGCTCGTCGTCGGCGGCGCCGCCCTGACCGGGCTCGCCGCGCAGATCGCGGTGCCGGTCCCCGGCTCCCCGGTCCCCGTCACGGGCCAGACCTTCGCCGCGCTGCTCGTCGGCACCGCCTTCGGCGCCCGCCGCGGCTTCCTCTCGCTGGCGCTGTACGCCCTCGTGGGCATGGCCGGCGTGCCGTGGTTCGCGGGCGGGACCTCCGGGGCCGGCGGCGCCTCCTTCGGCTACGTGCTCGGCATGATGCTCGCCGCCACCGTCGTCGGCGCCCTCGCGCGGCGCGGCGCCGACCGCTCGGTCCTGCGTACCGCGGGCACGATGGCGCTCGGCTCCGCGGTGATCTACGCGGTGGGCGTGCCGTACCTGATGGCCTCCACCGGGATGTCCCTGGGTGCCGCCGTCGCGGCGGGCCTGACCCCGTTCCTGGTCGGCGACGCCCTCAAGGCCGCCTTCGCGATGGGCGCCCTGCCGGCCGCCTGGAAGCTGGCTGGCCGCCGCGGCTGACGCGGCCCCGCCCCGCCCCGCAGCGCCGGAGCCCGGCCCGCCTGACGAGGTGGGCCGGGCTCCGGCGTGCGCACGGGACACGACCGGGCGGTCAGCCCTGGACCGCGGCGCGCTTGCGGCGCAGGTCCATGACCACGCCGACGGCGACGACCAGGCCGGCGACGAGGCAGGACAGGGTGACCACCTCGCGGTTGGCGTCGTCCACGAACATGTAGCCGATCACGAACATGATCAGCGCGGCGGTGGCCCAGGTCAGCCACGGGAAGAGCCACATCTTCACGGTCAGCTTCTCCGGGGCCTCGCGGACCAGGATCCCGCGCATCCGCAGCTGGGTGAAGCAGATCACCAGCCACACGAAGAGCGCGATGGCGCCGGAGGAGTTCAGGAGGAAGTTGAAGACCGTGTCCTTGAAGGCGTAGTTGAAGTAGACGGCGACGAAGCCGAAGACCGTGGAGCCGAGGATCGCGGCGACCGGGACACCGTTCTTGTTGACCTTGGCGAACGCCTTGGGGGCGTCGCCGCGCTCACCGAGCGAGAAGGCCATGCGGGAGGCGGTGTAGAGGCCGGAGTTCAGGCAGGACAGCACGGCGGTCAGGACGATGACCTCCATGATCGTGCCGGCGTTCGCGATGCCGATCGAGTCCAGGGCGGCGACGTACGAGCCCTTCTCGGTGATCGACTTGTCGTTCCAGGGGAGCAGCGTCAGCACGACGAAGATCGAGCCGAGGTAGAAGACGCCGATACGCCAGATCACGGAGTTGGTGGCCTGCGTGACCGCTTTGCGGGGGTTCTCCGACTCGCCGGCGGCGAGCGTGACGATCTCGCTGCCCATGAAGGAGAAGACGACCATCAGCACACCGGTCAGGACGGCGCCGTACCCGTTGGGGAAGAAGCCGCCGGTGTCGGTGAGGTGCGCGAAGCCCGCGCCGGGGTTGTCGGAGCCGGGCAGGACGCCGAAGACGGCCAGCATGCCGATGACCACGAAGGCGCCGATGGCGACGACCTTGATGCCCGCGAACCAGAACTCGAACTCACCGTAGGAGGCGACCGAGCCGAGGTTGGTGACGGTCAGCACCGCCATCACGATGAGGGCCCAGGCCCACTGCGGGACGGCCGGGATCCAGTTCTCCAGGATGGCGGCACCGGCGGTGGCCTCCACCGCGAGGACGACGACCCAGAAGAACCAGTAGAGCCAGCCGATGGAGAAGCCTGCCCAGCGGCCGAGCGCCCGGTCGGCGTAGGCGGAGAAGGAGCCCGAGTTCGGGCTGGCGGCGGCCATCTCGCCCAGCATCCGCATCACGAAGACCACCATGGCTCCGACGAGGGCGTAGGAGATCAGGATGGCGGGACCGGCCTTGGCGATGCCGCCACCGGAGCCGACGAAGAGACCGGCGCCGATGACACCGCCAATGGCGATCATGGACAGGTGGCGGTTCTTGAGACCGGCCTTCAGACCGTCGGAGGGCAGGCCGCCGTCACCGGGGTTTCCGGTGGGGTCGCCTGCCTTCTGAAGGGTCGTCGTGGAGCTCATGGACGAATCCTTAGGTTCTCGGGTTGCGAGCCCCGGCATTCAAACCTGAGATGAACACAGGACGGAAGACCTCGATTCGGATCGTCGGGCCGGGGCGAACGACCGGGAGCGGCGTCCTGCCGTGTCCCATCTGTGTCCTTTGGGTTTACTTGAGCTTTAGAAGTGACTTACGCGACACCCGCTGCGGGCTGTCGGGGCTCCTCGTGCCACACTCGACCCATGCGCGTGTACCTCGGATCCGACCATGCCGGCTTTGAGCTCAAGAACCACCTCGTGGACTGGCTCAAGAACAACGGCCACGAGCCCGTCGACTGTGGCCCCCACATCTACGACGCCGTGGACGACTACCCGCCCTTCTGCCTCCGCGCCGCGGAGAAGACCGCCGCGGACGAGGGCAGCCTCGGCATCGTGATCGGCGGCTCCGGCAACGGGGAGCAGATCGCCGCGAACAAGGTCAAGGGCGTCCGCGCCATCCTGGCCTGGAGCGTCCAGACCGCCCAGCTCGGCCGCGAGCACAACAACGCCAACGTCATCTCCGTCGGCGGCCGCATGCACACGCAGGACGAGGCCGTCAGCTTCATCGAGGCCTTCCTGGCGACCCCGTACTCCGGCGAGGAGCGCCACACCCGCCGCATCGACATGCTCTCCGCCTACGAGCAGACCGGCGAACTCCCCCCGATCCCGGCCCACCACCCGCAGGGCTGATCCCGCTTCCGGCCGTGCCGCTCCCGCCGGGGGCGGCACGGCCGTTCCATTCCTCCGAGGAGCCCGCCGTGCCCGAGGGGCATACGATCCACCGCCTCGCCCAGGACCACGACGAGAGGTTCGCCGGGCGGCCGGTCTCCGTCAGCAGTCCGCAGGGGCGCTTCGCCGAGAGCGCGGCCCTGCTCGACGGACGGACCCTGGACGGCGTCGACGCCCACGGCAAACACCTCTTCCTCGGGTTCGAGGGCGACGAGTGGATCCATGTCCACCTCGGCCTCTTCGGCAAGCTCGGCTTCGGCCCGGCCCCCGCCCCGCCCGCGACCGACACGGTCCGGCTGCGCCTGCTGAACGCGGACCACTACGCCGACCTGCGCGGCCCGACGGCCTGCGCGCTGATCGGCGAGGGCGAGAAGAAGGCGATACACGACCGGCTCGGCCCGGACCCGCTGCGGCCGGGCGACGACCCCGGCCGTGCCTGGGCCCGTGTCTCCCGCTCCCGTACCACGATCGCCGCGCTGCTCATGGACCAGAAGGTGGTCGCGGGCGTCGGCAACGTCTACCGCGCCGAGGTCCTCTTCCGGCACGGCATCGACCCGTACCGCACGGGCAAGGACCTCACCCGCGCCGAGTGGGAGGCCATGTGGGAGGACCTCGCCGCGCTGATGCGCCAAGGCGTGCGGAACAACCGCATCGACACCGTCCGCGACGAGCACCTTCCGGAGGCGATGGGCCGCCCGCCGCGCGTGGACGACCACGGCGGGGAGGTGTACGTGTACCGGAGGGCGAACATGCCCTGCCACATCTGCGCCACCGAGATCCGCACGGCGGACCTGGCGGCCCGCAACCTCTTCTGGTGCCCGGGCTGCCAGGCGGGCTGAGGCGCAGAGCCGGGGAGCCGCTGAGCCGCTGAGCGGGGGAACTGGGACAGGGGGCGTAGGGGGCGTAGGGGGCATCCCGCCCATCGGTCGGCAAGGGGCGCATCTCCAGAGCCATGCGCCCATCCCTACCAGGGCATTCCGCATCACCGGGGAGGTTTCGGGCACTTCGCGGCTTCCGGTCCGGGGGTACCCCTGCGCATTCACAGCCAGGATGGATAGGGTCCCGAAGCAATGGCCGGAGCACGTGTGGAGACCCTTCTGGCCCGGATGCGCATGCGGTCGCACCGGGGCCGCACCGCCCTGCGCAAATCCGCCGTCGACTACTTCCGCGGCGACGCCTCCGACTGGCTCGCCTTCGGTGGACTGCTGCTCACCGTCCCCGCCATAGCCTGCGGCACGCTGATGATGCCCGTCTGGTTCTCGCCGGCGGCACTCGTCCTGCCCATCGTGGCCGGCGGCCTCCTGCTGCGCCCCGCCAGCCTCCTCGCCCTGTACGCGGCCTCCGCCGCCGCACTGATCGTCGAGGCCCTCGTGCTCGGCCCCTACACCCATGGCCCGGCACGGGTCACCCCCGGTACCGTCCTGGTCGTCGCGGCCTGCGGTTTCTTCGGACTGCTCATCGCGCAGTTCCGCAGCCGCGTCGGCGTGCCCTGGCGGCGCGGCGGCACCATGCTCTTCGACCTGCGCGAACGCATCCGCGTACAGAGCAAGCTGCCTGCCCTGCCCCGCGGCTGGCACCGCGAGATGGCGCTGCGCCCCGCCGGTGGCCAGTCCTTCTCCGGCGATTTCGTGGTCGCGGCCCGGACCAACGGCGGCCGGACCCTGGAGATCGTCCTGACCGACGTCTCCGGCAAGGGCATGGAGGCGGGCTCCCGGGCCCTGCTGCTGTCCGGCGCCTTCGGCGGACTGCTCGGCGCGCTGCCGCCCCACGGCTTCCTGCCCGCCGCCAACGGCTACCTGCTCCGCCAGGACTGGGACGAGGGCTTCGCCACCTCCATCCACCTCGTCCTGGACCTGGACACCGGCGACTACGAACTCCTCTCGGCCGGCCACCTCCCCGCCCTCCAGCTCTGCGCGGGCACCGGCCGCTGGCAGGAGAAGTCCGGTGAGGGCCCGCTGCTCGGCGTCTACGACGGCGCCGAGTTCACCCCCGCCCGCGGCAACCTCCGCCGCGGCGACGTCCTGATGCTCTTCACCGACGGCCTCGTCGAGACCGCCGACCGCGAGATCAGCGAGGGCATCGACCGCCTCACCGGCGAAGCCGACCGCTACGTCTCCGCCGGCTGGGCGGGCGCGGCCTGGCACCTGATCGAGAAGGTCGCAAAGGACGTCAACGACGACCGGGCCCTGCTCCTCATCCGCCGCTCCCCCTGAGCCGTGCCGGGGCCGGAGCCCAAGTGGGCCCAGGTGGGGCCGGGGCGGGACCGAGGTGGGGCCGGCGCACCACCCCTCAGTCGAAGCGGATGTGCCGCACGCCCACCAGCGTCCGCCGGATCCGGGACCGCAGCGGGCCGTCGGTGTCCGGCGCCAGGTCCAGGCCGGCCGAGGCGGCCACCCGGTCCGCGACCCGGGACACGGTCAACCCGTCGGTGGTCAGGTGCTGGGCGAACTCCGGCGCGCGCAGCGCCTCCAGACAGCCGTCGAGCCGCGACACGGCAAAGCCCTCCCGTTTCAGCCCCAGACCCAGCCCTCGCCCGCGCAGCCGCCGCAGCACCGTCTCCCGTTCCGCCAGCAGCGCGAAATGCCGTACGTCGTGACCGCGTTCCCGCAGCCGCCCCACGGTCTCCGCGAAAGGGACCGGCTCCGTGACGGTCATCGGCACCAGCACCGCACCCGGATGCCGCCGCGCCGCGAGGTCCAGCACCTCGAACACCCCCTGGCGCCAGGCCGGAAAGTCCTGGAAGTCCCCGCGCAGGCCGGGCGGCAGCATCCGGTGCAGCCCGAACCCGACGTGCTCGGGATCGCACACGACGCTGCCCGGGAGCCGCCGGCAGATCTCGTACGCCGTCCGGGTCTTGCCGCCGCCGAAGGGCCCGTTCAGCCAGACGATCACGGGGCGACCGCCGTCCACGCGCTGATCCCCAGCCTCCCCGTGTTCCCGAGGTCGAACGGCCGGGCCGGCCGCAGCCACAGCCGGGGCGCTCCGGGCCGGGGCGCGAGCTCCAGGGCCGCCGCCGTCGTGGCCGGCACCGCCGCATCGGTGACGAGGTTGCGCCACACCACCGACCAGGCGGCCGCCTGTCCCGGCGCCAGCGTCACCCGCTGCGGCGCCGCGTCGATGTCCGGCACCCCCGTGGTGATCCCCGCCGAGCCGTGCTCCACCGAGACGTCCAGCAGCTCGTCGCGGCCGTCCCGCAGCCACACCTGTGGGTAGCCCTCCAGTACGTACGCCTCCGTACCGCAGTTGATCAGTTGGTAGCTCTCCACCCGCAGCCCCATCGCCGCGTTCCCGCCCGCCTCGACCAGCCGGACCCCGCCCTCGGGGCATGCCGGGTCGGAGGACGGCTCGGGGGCTCCCCGGTTCGGCGCGCCCCCCGTACCCGGCCCCGCCGGGCGGGCGCGCGACTCGGAGACCGGCCCCGGCGCGGCCCGCGGCGCCGGCGGCGTACCGCACCCCACGGCCCCCACGAGCAGCCCCGCGGCCACCGCGCCCCCGACCGCGCCCCGCACCGACCGACCCGACCGCACCCGCCGAACGCCCCGCCCCCGCCGAACGCCCCGCACCTGCCGCACCTGCCGCTCCCGCCGCTCCCGCCGCTCCCGCCGCTTCGCGATCATCCGTCGAGCCTACGCCGCCCCGCCCGGCCCGCGGGGCGGTACGGGGGCCACCCGCCCGGAATTGGCACGCCCGCGCGGGCCCGCGCGGCCCTACCGTGCCCCCATGGACCGCACGCTCGCCGCCGACCTCGCCCGGCTCCCCGACCTCCTCGACGCCACCCGCCGCGCCGCCGCCGAAGCGCTCGCCACCCTGGACGAGCGCGCCGTCGTACCGGCCGCCCCGAAGCCGGCCGACCCCGAACCGCTCCCGGAGCACGGTTACGGCACCGAGGCCGCCCTCGCGGCCTTCCGCGCCCGCTGGGAACCGCGGCTCTCGGCCTCCGCCGGCCCCCGCTACCTCGGCTTCGTCACCGGAGGCGCCACCCCCGCCGCCCTCGCCGGGGACTGGCTCACCGCCGCCCACGACCAGAACTCCAACTCCTCGATGGACGGCGCCGGCCAGGACCTCGAACGCGAGACCGTGGGCTGGCTGCGCGAACTCTTCGGCCTCTCCGACGCCCACACCGGCACCTTCGTCAGCGGCGCCACCATGTCCAACACCACCGGCCTCGCCATCGCCCGCGAATGGCTCGGCGAACGCCTCGGTGTGTCCCCAGCCGAGGACGGCGCCGCATCCCTCGGCCCGGTCCGCGTCCTCTCCGGCGCCCCGCACTCCTCCATCGCCAAGGCCCTCTCCTTCCTCGGCCTCGGCCGCAACTCCCTCGTCCGCGTCCCGACCCTGCCCGGCCGCGAGGCCGTGGACCCCGCCGCCCTGGACCGGGCACTGGCCGACACCCCCGGACCGGCAGTGGTCGTCGCCAACGCGGGCACCGTCAACACCGTCGACTTCGACGACCTCCCCGCCATCGCCGCCCTCCGCGCACGGCACGACTTCTGGCTCCACACCGACGCCGCCTTCGGCGCCTTCGCCGCGCTCTCCCCGGAGCACGCACACCTCACCGAAGGCCTTGACGCCGCCGACTCCGTCTGCGTCGACCTGCACAAGTGGCTCAACGTCCCCTACGACAGCGCCGTCCAGTTCACCCGCCGCCGCGACCTCCAGGCGCGCGTCTTCCAGAACGCCGCCGCCTACCTCGGCCCCCTCGGCGAACACCCCGACCTCGTCCACCTCACCCCGGAGAACTCCCACCGGCTGCGCGCCCTCGCCGCCTGGTTCACGCTGCGCGCCTACGGCCGCCGGGGGCACCGGGAGATCGTCGAGCGCAACGTCGCCGGCGCCCGGGCCCTGGGCGCGGCCCTGGAGGAGGACCCCGCCTTCACCCTCCTCGCCCCCGTCCGCCTCAACGTCGTCTGCTTCACCCTGGCCGACGGCCGCGATCCGGCCCGGCTGACCGCCCTGCGCGAGGCCGTGTCCGCCGAGGTGTTCGTCACCCCGACCGTGTACGAGGGAACCGCCGGGCTGCGCGCCGCGTTCTCCAACTGGCGTACGACGCAGACAGATGTCCGCAGGGCCGCCCGGGCCCTGCGCACGGCAGCGAGGGAGATCGCATGACCGGCAGTCCCCTGACCCTCCTGGAGGTCGAGGCCCTGGCGCGCGACGCGCACGAGGGTCGGACCGACAAGGCCGGCCGGCCGTACGCCGAGCACCTCGCGGCCGTCGCCGAGGGCGTGCGCGTGCGCGGCGGCAGCCCCGAACAACAGGCGGCGGCCTGGCTGCACGACGCGATCGAGGACGAGGCGCTGAGCCTCACATGGCTGGATTCCGCCGCTCTTCCGCAGTCCGTCAAGGACATGGTCCTGGCCGTCACCAAGCGCCCCGACGAGCCGGTCGAGACGTACGCCGCCCGCATCCTGGCCACCCCGGGCGCCCTGCTCGTGAAGGAGGCCGACCTCGCGCACAACGCCGACCCCGTACGCCTCTCCGTGCTGGACGCCCCCACCCGCGAGAGGCTGTCCGCGAAGTACGCCCATGTCCGCTCCCTCCTGGGTCTCACCGCCTCCTGACCCCCCCTGCCGCGGCGATCGGTGAAAACGGAACCATGGCCTTTCGTCACGGGGCGTATGACCGTGGCCGGTTGGTGGGAGGATGGTCCATGTGGGGGCATTCCCGGCCGTGCGCCCCCGGCCGACCAGGGGACGACCGAAGGTGTGATCAGTAGTGGCCATTTCGCTCTCAGTTGTGGTTCTGTTGGGCGTCATCCTGGTGGTGCTGATCCGCGGCAACCACATCAAGACGGGCCCCGCCATCGTCGCGGCCCTCTTCGGCTTCTTCCTGGCGTCCAGCTCGATCGCGGACGACGTGAACCGTTTCCTCAACTCCCTGGCGACGATGATCGCCAACATCAAGCTCTGACGCCGACGACGCCGGCCGACGGCCCGAACCACCCCGTCGACCGGGCGCGGCGCCCCGCCGCCCCGGGCGTCGCCCTCGCGGGCCCCACCGTGCCCGGCCGCACCACCGCCACCGGCGACCCGGACCGGGCGGTGCTGGTCGAGGACGGCGGGCGGCGGCACCTGCGCAGCTGACGAAGGGCCAGGTCGAGGAAACATCCTCTGACCTGGCCCTTTGTGCGGCAGAGCGGGCGACGGGAATCGAACCCGCGTAGCTAGTTTGGAAGATGGCGTACGAACAGGAGGCCCGACCTGCCGAGCACCTGACGTGCACCGGAGCGGAGCACCCACCCCGGTTCACCGTGGTTCCCCACCAGTCGCCGTCCGATCGGGCACCCGACGGGCACGCGAGCAGACACGACCGTCAGAGGAACGTCTCCGCCATCGGGCACGCCTCCAACGCCTGGTCCGGCCGGTCGGCTCAATGCCACCAGAGATGCCGAGCGGGGCACTTCCACAGCGACCGGCAGACCCGTTCGCCGTCGTCCTCCCGGCGACAGAGCACGAATCCGCCGAACTTCATGGCTTGGTCGCAGTCCGGGCAGGTAGGCGCGTCGCTGGTCATACCGAGGACCCTAACGGCGTTGCGGCGCCTTGCCCGGCTCCAGCAGGATTCAGGCGGGGAGGGGTGAACATGGAACGACAGGACCTGATGCGGCTTCTGGCGGGCGAAGACGAAGCATCGAAGGCCGCTCTGGCCGCCCTCGCCGATGGCGCCGACCATGTCGTCTGGGAGGGCGTGGACTTGTCCTCCGAGGACTACGCCCGGGGCTACGAGAGCCGGCGTAGGTCGTCCCAGCGCAGGGGCATGGAAACCCTGGGCTGGGAACGGGCGGTGCGACTGCTTCGCGAGCACGCCCAGCCGGTTCGGAGGGGGAGGATCACAGCCGTTGACGGCTCATGGACCTTCTACCTCTTCTTCACCGAGGACGGTGGTGAACTGGTGGCTTGCGTCGGCGGACGGCGGCCCGAGCGGCGCGCACCCGAAGCAGGTCGCTCGACAGGCCAGACGTCACCCTGAGGCCGCTCCAGAGCCTCCATGAGGGCATTGTGGACGGCAAGCTCCACACCCCGGCAGGGCGCGGTGAAGAACATCTCCTGAGCCTCGCCGAGGCTGCATCCGACCACCTCCCTGGTCACCAGGACCGCGTCCACGCCGTCACAGCCCATCTCCTTCAAGAACTCCTGACGGGCCGAGCCGTCGTGGCTCTCCGCCCACACGGGCCCAGCAGCCACAGCCAGCGCGGCTATGCGGGCCGTCCGCTCCGCGTCCACAGAGATCCTCTCTCCTCCTGCGGCTGCTCTAACGGCCGACAGGGACCTCGTAGACGATCTCGCACAGAGCGGCTGGGATGACGATGTCCGCAGTCTCCACAGGCTGTCCCTGATCGCTGTAGTACGTCCGCCGGATGTGGGTGACCAGAGCTGCCTTCTGGATCCCGAGGAGCGACGCCTCCTCGGCGGTCGCCTGCCGCGGCTCCGGCTGCTCCACGGCATGGCTGACGATGATCCCGATCGCGGCCATCCGGTTCACCACACCGACGCCGGCATGCGGCCCACCCTCCGGCAGGACCACGAGCGTCCCCGCGGTGAGTTCGTACGGCTCCCAACTCGTGGACAACTGCACCGGCCGTCCATCGGCGAGGAACTCGTAGACCGTGCGCACGCACAGATCTCCCTCGACGATCCCGAGCCGCGCCGCAATCTCAGCCGGGGCCGGCACTTTCGCTTCGGTCCGACTCTCCCAGTTGCCCTGCTTCTACGTCCCCCACGACCTCACGCTGGCAACAGGCTGATCCCGCGCTGCCCACGGTGAACTGCCTGCACATCCCAGCTAGGAGCAGTCTGGGCGAGACAACGAAGCGGCCCCTGAGCATCCGTCGGGGGCCGCTTCGACGTACACGGCTCTGGAGGCCCTTCTAATCCGTAGCTCTACAGAGATCGGTCAGCGCCGACCATTCCGGCCGCTAAGGAGCGTACGGGGGGCACGACGGGCTGATTCCGGGGCCGGGAACGACCAAGGGCCAGGTCGAGGAAATGTCCTCTGACCTGGCCCTTTGGTACTCAGAGCGGGCGACGGGAATCGAACCCGCGTAGCTAGTTTGGAAGACTAGGGCTCTACCATTGAGCTACGCCCGCACGGGCTGCGCCGCAGGTCCGGGACCTTGGCACGGACAGCATCCTAGCGGGTCGTTCCGGCGGATCGCACACCACATTCCGTGCCCGCGCCGTGGTCTGTCCGAAACGGCTCTGGAAGCACCGCGCATCAGAGGGTCTCCGGGCATGTACCCTACGTGTCGCACCGACGGGGTGTGGCGCAGCTTGGTAGCGCGTCCGCTTTGGGAGCGGAAGGTCGTCGGTTCGAATCCGGCCACCCCGACCACTGCAAGATCACGTTGTGGGCTGATTGCCGCTTGCGGCTACTATGCAAGCTGCGTGCCCGTGTGTCTGATGTACCGGGCCGAAGTCCGCCGGGCCGCTGATTCCAGCGCGACGGCAGATCCCCCAGCAGTCAGCCACAAGGAGACCGAACCGTGAAGAGCGCCGTTGAGACCCTGAACCCGACGCGGGTTCGGCTCACTGTTGAGGTGCCCTTCGAGGAGCTCAAGGACAGCCTCGACGCGGCGTACAAGAAGATCAACCAGCAGGTCACGGTGAAGGGCTTCCGCAAGGGCAAGATCCCGGCCCGCGTCATCGACCAGCGCTTCGGCCGCGGTGCGGTGCTGGAGGAGGCCGTCAACGACGCCCTCCCGAAGTTCTACACCGAGGCTGTCAACGAGGCCGACCTCAACCCGCTGGGCCAGCCCGAGGTCGACATCACCGAGCTGAAGGACGGCGAGCTGCTGGCCTTCACCGCCGAGGTCGACGTGCGCCCCGAGATCGAGATCCCGGACTACTCCGGCATCGAGGTCGAGGTCGACGCCATCGAGGTCTCCGACGAGGACGTCGAGAAGTCCGTCGAGCAGCTGCGGGGCCGCTTCGCGTCCACCAAGGACGTCGAGCGCGCCGCCGCCGATGGTGACGTCGTCACCATCGACCTGGAGGCCAAGGTCGACGGCGAGGTGCTGCCCGACGGCGTCGCCTCCGACGTCTCCTACACCATCGGCTCGGGCGAGCTGCTCGAAGGCATCGACGAGGCCGTCACCGGCCTGGAGGCCGGTGGCGAGGCCACCTTCACCTCGCAGCTGAAGGGCGGCTCCGCCGAGGGCAAGGACGCCGAGGTCACCGTCAAGGTCACCAAGGTCGCCGCCAAGGAGCTCCCGGAGCTGGACGACGAGTTCGCCCAGATGGCGAGCGAGTTCGACACCCTTGAGGACCTCAAGGCGGACAGCCGCACGCGCCTTGAGAACATGAAGCAGTACGACCAGGCCACGCAGGCCCAGGAGCGCGTCCTGGAGAAGCTGCTGGAGCTCGTCGAGGTGCCGATCCCCGAGAAGCTGCTCGAGGACGAGGTCAACACCCGCAAGCACAACCTGGAGCACCACCAGCTCGGCCAGATGGGCCTGGACCTGGCGAAGTACCTGGAGTTCCAGGGCAAGACGGTCGAGGAGTTCGACGCCGAGACCAAGGAGCAGGCGATCAAGGGCATCAAGACCCAGTTCGTCCTGGACGCCCTGGTCAACAAGGAGAAGCTGGGCGTGAACCAGGAGGAGCTCACCGAGCACCTCATGCGCCGTGCGCAGTCCTCCGGCATGTCCCCCGACCAGTTCGCCCAGGCCGTCGTCGAGGGCGGCCAGGTCCCGATGCTGGTCGGCGAGGTCGCCCGCGGCAAGGCCCTCGCGGTCGTCGTCGAGGCCGCCAAGGTCGTCGACACCAACGGTGAGGTCGTCGACCTCTCCGACGAGGAGGACGAGGTCGAGACGGCCGCCGAGACCGTCGAGGCCGCCGTTGACGGCGACGCCGAGGTCAAGGCCGACGAGGCCAAGTAACACTCCGGGCCGAGCCCGCCGAGCAGTGCCCCGAAGGGCCCGGACGCAGCCGCGTCCGGGCCCTTCCGCGTGGCTGCGGGGCGGTCCCCGCAAGGCCGCCGGAGCTTGCGCTCCGAGCGAACAGTTCGGGAAGCGGGATGGCGTTGTCCGACCTGCGCGTTAGGGTCCATGAATACGAGGGCACGTGAGTACCCGGGTGCCGGCGGACCCGTCCGCTCCGGCTCGACCGCGCCCCAGAACGAAACGCTGAGACGGCACATGGCCGTCGGAGACGAGCAGGTGGATACGTGACGAATCTGAAGCCTTACGCCGCGGGTGAGCCGTCCATCGGTGGCGGCCTCGGCGACCATGTCTACAACCGGCTGCTCGGCGAGCGCATCATCTTCCTCGGCCAGCAGGTCGACGACGACATCGCCAACAAGATCACCGCGCAGCTCCTGCTCCTGGCCGCCGAGCCGGAGAAGGACATCTACCTCTACATCAACAGCCCCGGTGGCTCCGTGACCGCCGGCATGGCCGTCTACGACACCATGCAGTTCATCCCGAACGACGTCGTCACCATCGGTATGGGCATGGCGGCCTCGATGGGCCAGTTCCTGCTCACCGGCGGCGCCAAGGGCAAGCGCTTCGCCCTGCCGAACACCGACATCCTGATGCACCAGGGCTCCGCCGGCATCGGCGGCACCGCGTCGGACATCAAGATCCAGGCTCAGTACCTGCTGCGCACCAAGCAGCGGATGGCCGAGATCACCGCGTTCCACTCGGGCCAGACCGTCGAGGCGATCATCCGCGACGGCGACCGCGACCGCTGGTTCACCGCCGAGGAGGCCAAGGACTACGGCCTCATCGACGAGATCATCTCGGCCGCGTCCAACGCACCGGGCGGCGGCGGCACCGGGGCCTGATCCCGGTAGGCACCGTCAGTACCCCAGCAGCCGACAGCCCGCAGAACGCCACCAGGATGGTGAACACCCAGATGCAGAACAACTTCTCCGCGAGCTCCGCGAGCGGCCTCTACTCCGGCCCGCAGGTGGACAACCGCTACGTCATCCCGCGCTTCGTCGAGCGCACCTCGCAGGGCGTGCGCGAGTACGACCCGTACGCGAAGCTCTTCGAGGAGCGCGTGATCTTCCTCGGCGTGCAGATCGACGACGCCTCGGCCAACGACGTCATGGCGCAGCTGCTGTGCCTGGAGTCGATGGACCCGGACCGCGACATCTCGATCTACATCAACAGCCCCGGTGGCTCCTTCACCGCGCTGACGGCGATCTACGACACGATGCAGTTCGTGAAGCCGGACATCCAGACGGTCTGCATGGGCCAGGCGGCCTCCGCCGCCGCGGTTCTGCTCGCCGCCGGTACGCCGGGCAAGCGCATGGCCCTGCCGAACGCCCGCGTGCTGATCCACCAGCCCTCCGGCGGCACCGGCCGTGAGCAGCTCTCGGACCTCGAGATCGCGGCCAACGAGATCCTGCGCATGCGCGACCAGCTGGAGACCATGCTGGCCAAGCACTCGACCACGCCGATCGAGAAGATCCGCGACGACATCGAGCGCGACAAGATCCTGACGGCCGAGGACGCCCTCGCGTACGGCCTGATCGACCAGATCATCTCCACCCGCAAGAGCACCAAGCTCTGACCCTTGCCGTCAGTTGGCGCGGGCACACCACCGGATTCGGCGATGTGAACCACGTCAAGGGGGCCCCGCGCGGGGCCCCCGGCAAGGTACCGTCGGATATGAGGCACCAGGAGCGCTGAACCAGGCGTCTCCCAGGCGAAGGGGAAGCACCTCGTGGCACGCATCGGTGACGGCGGCGACCTGCTCAAGTGCTCGTTCTGCGGAAAGAGCCAGAAGCAGGTGAAGAAGCTCATCGCAGGACCCGGTGTGTACATCTGCGACGAGTGCATCGACCTCTGCAACGAGATCATCGAAGAGGAACTCGCGGAGACCTCCGAGGTCCGGTGGGAGGAGCTCCCCAAGCCCCGTGAGATCTACGAGTTCCTGGAGAGCTACGTCGTCGGCCAGGAGCCGGCGAAGAAGGCGCTCTCGGTAGCGGTCTACAACCACTACAAGCGGGTCCAGGCCGGCGAGAACGGCGGCGCGCAGGGCCGCGAGGACGCGATCGAGCTCGCGAAGTCCAACATCCTGCTGCTGGGCCCCACGGGCTCCGGCAAGACGCTCCTCGCGCAGACGCTCGCCCGCATGCTGAACGTCCCGTTCGCCATCGCCGACGCGACGGCGCTGACGGAGGCCGGGTACGTCGGCGAGGACGTCGAGAACATCCTGCTGAAGCTGATCCAGGCCGCCGACTACGACGTCAAGAAGGCCGAGACCGGGATCATCTACATCGACGAGATCGACAAGGTCGCCCGCAAGAGCGAGAATCCGTCGATCACGCGCGACGTGAGCGGTGAGGGCGTCCAGCAGGCTCTCCTGAAGATCCTTGAGGGCACGACGGCCTCCGTGCCGCCGCAGGGCGGGCGCAAGCACCCGCACCAGGAGTTCATCCAGATCGACACGACGAACGTGCTCTTCATCGTGGGCGGTGCCTTCGCCGGCCTGGAGAAGATCATCGAGTCGCGTGCGGGCGCCAAGGGCATCGGTTTCGGGGCGACGATCCGCTCGAAGCGCGAGATCGAGGCCAGCGACCAGTTCCAGGAGGTCATGCCGGAGGACCTGGTGAAGTTCGGGATGATCCCCGAGTTCATCGGCCGTCTCCCCGTCATCACCTCGGTCCACAACCTGGACCGCGAGGCCCTGCTCCAGATCCTCATCGAGCCGCGCAACGCGCTGGTGAAGCAGTACCAGCGGCTGTTCGAACTCGACGGTGTCGAGCTGGACTTCGAGCGCGAGGCGCTGGAGGCCATCGCGGACCAGGCGATCCTGCGCCAGACGGGCGCGCGGGGCCTGCGCGCCATCATGGAAGAGGTCCTGATGTCGGTGATGTACGAGGTCCCGTCCCGCAAGGACGTGGCCCGGGTCGTCATCACCGCCGACGTGGTCCGCTCCAACGTCAACCCGACGCTGGTCCCGCGGATCGTCCCGAAGGACCAGGGCCCGCACGAGAAGTCGGCCTAGCCGCACGGCAGTACGCAGGAGGGCCGATTTCAGCCAGTTGGCTGGGATCGGCCCTCCTGCGTGTGGAGATCAGCCAAGAAGGCATGCATGTAGGTCGTAAGTTCGATTTTGTGTTGAGTTCGCATTCCTCGGTGACTTGACTACCGGTTGGTAGGAAACAACCCGCAAGGAGTACGTAGATGAGCAAGGTGCGACGGATCATCGGGATGGCGGCGGCAACGGCGATGGCGGGTGCGCTTCCTGTGCTCGCAGCGTCACCCGCGCAGGCCACGTCCGGGGACTGCCAGAACTACATGCGGAATCTGGGCTACATCGTGGGCAACGGAGTCATCGGTGCTTGCGATCTCGGCGAGCGGGGCTTCATCGGCCAGCAAGGTTGTTTCGCCCAGATGATCCAGCTGGGTGTGAAGTACGACGACAGCACTGAGGCGTGCTATCAGGCGGCACGTGACTGATGTTGTGACCCAAGGGCCCAGCTCGCGTGCTGGGCCCTTGCTGCATCAGGCCTTGGTGCGGCTCGTGTTGTAGAGCTTCGCCGTCAGCGCGGCCACCTCCTCGAGAGTGCCGCTGCTGCCCCCGAGTACGAGCGCGGCGGGGTCGGCGGCGTTGATGCCGACCAGCGTCGAGTGGTCTGCCCAGGCACACGAGGGGATCTCCATGTCCTTGGGCGTCTTGCCCGTGGTGGGCTTGATGCTGATCATCTTGATGTTGGCGCACTTCATCACAGCGCCCTTGAACCCCTCCGGAGTGAACGCCTCAGGGGTGCCGACCAGTTCGTACTTGAAACCGAGCTTCTCGGTCTCCTTGTTGTTCTGGCCGATGCCGGCGTAGTAGCCGTCGACCGCCTTCTCCGGGTCTGCGATGTCGCCCCACAGGCCGTTGGCCGCGAGCTGCTTGCCCTTCCCGTCCGTACCCACCTGGTACTTGGCGGTCGAGTTGTGCCCGTTCTGCACGCCAAGAGCCTCGGCCTTGGTCTTGCCCTCGCCCGTGACCGGGGCGTCCGCCGGGGGAGCGCCCGCGGTGTCCGGAGCCTTCTGGTATTTGTCGACCGAGGCGGGGAAGGCGAGCTTGTAGCCCTTGGTGTCGTCCGAGATGGCGCTGCCGCTGCCCAGGAGGTACCAGCCGCCGCCTGCGATCACCGCTACGGCCACCACCACGCCGATGATCAGGCCCGCCTTGGACTTCTTCGGGGGCTCGCCGCCGTACGGGGCCTGCTGCGGGTAGCCGTAGCCGGGCTGCGGGGGCTGCTGGGGGTAGCCCTGCGGGGGGACGTCCGGCTGCTGCGGGTAGCCGTAGCCGGGCTGCGGGGGCGCCGGCTGTCCGTACGGACCCGGCTGGGCCGGCTGGCCGTAGGGGCCGGGCTGCGGGGGCTGGCCGTACGGGCCGGGCGGCGGCGGGGGCTGCTGACCGTACGGTCCAGGCTGCTGAGGCTGCTGTCCGTACGGCCCCGGCTGGTTGTAGCTCATCCCGCGTCCCCCTCTGAGGTTGCTTATGCGTTCCTCACATCCTGACGGAAGGCGAAGCGTCCCAGGGCGCCGGGCCCCTCCGGAACCGGTTTCATGACTGGACTGTTACGGCCCTAAACTGAGCCCCGTGACCGAGAACACGCAGACACCCAGCAGCCCCGACTCCGAACTGCCGACCGCCTACAAGCCGGCCGACGTAGAGGGGAAGCTCTACGAGCGCTGGGTAGAGCGTGGCTACTTCACGGCCGATGCCGCGAGCGAGAAGCCCCCGTACACCATCGTCATCCCGCCGCCGAACGTCACCGGCTCCCTCCACCTGGGCCACGCCTTCCAGCACACGCTCATGGACGCCCTCACACGCCGCAAGCGCATGCAGGGCCACGAGTCGCTGTGGCTGCCCGGCATGGACCACGCGGGCATCGCCACCCAGAACAAGGTCGAGCAGCAGCTCGCCGAGGAGGGCAAGTCCCGCCACGACCTGGGCCGCGAGGAGTTCGTCGAGCGCGTCTGGCAGTGGAAGGAAGAGTACGGCGGCAAGATCCTCGGCCAGATGCGCCGCCTCGGCGACGGCGTCGACTGGTCCCGCGAGCGCTTCACCATGGACGAGGGCCTGTCCAAGGCCGTCCAGACCATCTTCAAGAAGCTCTTCGACGACGGCCTGATCTACCGCGCCGAGCGCATCATCAACTGGTGCCCCCGCTGCCTGACGGCCATCTCCGACATCGAGGTGGAGTACCAGGAGGACGCGGGCGAGCTCGTCTCCATCCAGTACGGGGAGGGCGAGGACACCCTCGTCGTCGCCACCACCCGCGCCGAGACGATGCTCGGCGACACCGCCATCGCCGTCCACCCGGACGACGAGCGCTACCGGCACCTGGTCGGCAAGCTCATCAAGCTCCCGCTGACCGACCGTTCGATCCCGGTCGTCGCGGACACCCACGTCGACCCCGAGTTCGGCACCGGCTGTGTCAAGGTGACGCCCGCCCACGACCCCAACGACTTCGCCATCGGGCAGCGCCACAACCTGCCCAACATGACGATCATGGACGAGCACGGCATCATCACCGTCCACGGCCCCTTCCTCGGCCTGGACCGCTACGAGGCCCGTTCCGCGGTCGTCGGCGCCCTGCGCCAGCAGGGCCGCATCGTCGCGGAGAAGCGTCCGTACCTGCACTCCGTCGGACACTGCTCGCGCTGCAGCACCACCGTCGAGCCGCGCCTGTCGCTGCAGTGGTGGGTCAAGGTCGAGACCCTTGCCAAGGCCGCGGGTGACGCGGTCCGCGACGGCCGCGTCGCGATCCACCCGCAGGAGATGGAGAAGCGCTACTTCGACTGGGTCGACAACCTCAACGACTGGTGCATCTCGCGCCAGCTGTGGTGGGGCCACCGCATCCCGGTCTGGTACGGCCCGGAGGGCGAGGTCGTCTGCCTCGGCCCCGACGACGAGATGCCCACCGGTGAGGGCTGGACGCAGGACACCGACGTCCTGGACACCTGGTTCTCCTCCGGCCTGTGGCCGTTCTCCACGCTCGGCTGGCCGGAGAAGACCCCGGACCTGGAGAAGTTCTACTCCACCGACGTCCTGCTCACCGGCCACGACATCATCTTCTTCTGGGTCGCCCGGATGATGATGTTCGGCCTGTACGCCATGGACGGCCAGGCGCCGTTCAAGACGATCGCGCTGACCGGCCTGGTCCGCGACGAGCGCGGCAAGAAGATGTCGAAGTCCTTCGGCAACGTCGTCGACCCGCTGGACTGGATGGACAAGTACGGCTCCGACGCCGTCCGGTTCACCCTGGCCAAGGGTGCCAACCCCGGCACCGACGTCCCGATCGGCGAGGACTGGGTGCAGGCGTCCAGCAAGTTCGCCAACAAGATCTGGAACGCCACGCGCTTCGCGCTGATGAACGGCGCCACGATCGAGGGCGAGCTGCCGCCGGCCGAGCAGCTGTCGGCCACCGACCGCTGGATCCTCTCCCGCCTCAACAAGACGGTCGCGCAGGTCGACGCGTACTACGAGGACTTCCAGTTCTCGAAGCTCAGCGAGGCGCTGTACCACTTCGCGTGGGACGAGGTCTTCGACTGGTACGTCGAGCTGTCGAAGACGACCTTCTTCGCGGGCGGCGAGCAGGCCAAGGTCTCCAGCCGGGTCCTCGGTGAGGTCATCGACGTCATGCTGCGCCTGCTGCACCCGGTGGTCCCGTTCGTCACCGAGACGCTGTGGACCACGCTGACCGGCGGCGAGTCCCTCGTGATCGCCGACTGGCCGAAGGACAGCGGTTTCCGCGACGAGGCCGCCGAGACCGAGATCGGAAACGTCCAGAACCTCGTCCGTGAGGTCCGCCGCTTCCGCAAGGAGCAGGGCCTCGACGACAAGCAGAAGGTCCCGGCCCGTCTCGACCTGTCCGGTACGGCGCTGGCCGCGCACGAGGCGGCCATCCGCCAGGTGCTGCGCCTCCAGCCGGAGGGCGACGACTTCAGCGCCTCCGCGACCCTCCCGGTCGGCGGCGCCACGGTCGCGCTCGACCTGTCGGGCACCATCGACGTGGACGCCGAGCGCAAGCGCCTCACCAAGGACCTCGGCGCCGCCGAGAAGGAGAAGCAGCAGGCCGAGGCGAAGCTCGGGAACGAGGCCTTCCTGGCCAAGGCCCCCGACAACGTCGTGGACAAGATCAAGGGCCGGCTGGCCAAGGCCGAGGCGGACATCGCCCGGATCCAGGCCCAGCTGGAGACGCTGCCCACCGCGTAGCCCCTCGTAGGGAGGGCTCGTACGAGGGCCCCGTACGGGGCGAAGGCCCCCGCGCACCGGATCACCGGTGGCGGGGGCCTTCGCCGTACGGGGAGGGGCCTCACAGCAGCCGGTCGCCGAACTCCGCCACCACCAGCCCCGTCACCACCGCGTACCCCGCCAGCGGTACCAGCCAGTGGGGGAGCGTCCGCGTCGTTCCCGGCGTCCCTGTCGTTCCCGTCGTCATTCCTCCGAGGCTAGGAGCGGGGGCGGGGACCGCGGCAGGGCGCAAGGTCGCGGGTCGCCGGGACCTCCGACCCTGTCCGAAGTGCCCTAAATCACTGCGTTCACCTGTCGGCCGGAACTCATCCGCCGCACCGACCACGGATGATGGAGGGCATGCACGTCAAGCCCCTCGCCCCGGTGTTCCACCGGTGCGTGGCCGCCGGCCGTCGGCTGACCGGCACCTGGGCCGGTACCCCGCGGGCCGTCGACGTGCTCACCGCGCTGGGCTGCCTCGGGCTGATGGCCCTCGACCTGCCGGGCCTCGCCGCCGCCGACAACTCGCTGAGCGGGCCCACCGCAGCCGTTGTGCTCGCCCTGGGCTGCACGACCCTGCTGGTGCGCCGCCGGCTGCCCTGGATCTCGTACCTGTCCGCGCTGCTCTTCATCGGATGGCTCCACGAGCTGACCCTGATCCAGTTCGCGCTCTACTCGGTCGGCCGCTTCCGGGGGCGCCGGGCGGGGATCCTGGCAACGCTCGGGTACATCGCCTTCGCGCTGGTCATGTTCCGGGTGCCGGGCTGGCCCGAGCCCCCGGGGCGGACGCTCAGCGGCTTCCTCGGCATCGTCGTGCCGATCGGCGCCCTGGCCTCCGCGGTGGGGATCGCCGCCTACCGCCACGACCTGGTGCGGGAACTCACCGCCCGGCGGGCCGAGTCCGCCGTGTTCCAGGCCGTCCAGCAGGAACGCACCTCCGTCGCCCGCGACGTGCACGACTTCGTCGGGCGGGAGCTGACCCTGCTGACGGTGCGTTCGGAGGTGCTGTCGGTACGGGCGCGCGGGAGCGCGCACGCGAAGGACTTCGAGGAGCTGGCCGACACCGCGCGCCGGGCCCATCTGGTGCTCAACGAGATCATCGTGCAGCGGGGCGAGAGGCCCTCGACCCCGGGGGTGGACGGGCTGGCGGCGCTCGCGGAGGAGAGTGGCCGGGCCGGTTCGCCCGTCCGGCTGGCCATGGACGAGGACGTGCACGGGCTGTCGCCGCTGCGGCAGGCGGCGGTCTACCGGGTGGTGCAGGAGTGCCTGACCAACGCCGCCAAGCACGCGCACGGGGAGACCATCGAGGTGTCGATCGCGGCGGACGGCCCGAGCCTGCGGATCGCCGTCAGCAACGCCCTGCCGGCCCGGGGTCCGGGCCGGGCCCCCGTATCGGCGGGATCCGGCACGGCGAGCATGTCCGAGCGTGTCCGCAGCCTCGGCGGCTCCCTGACGGCGACCCGTACGGACGACACCTACGAGGTCGTCGCCACGCTCCCGCGGGGTTAGGGCGTGTTTTGAAAGTAGCGCCGGGCGCCCGAAGGGCGTGGCTCACGGCGTCTGGTGCCGTGCATCGCAAGGCGGAGGGGCGCCCTTGTACTGGACGTACTTGGGCGAACCCGACAACGCGGCGAGGTGCGGTGCCAGGCGTCGTGAGCCAGGCGGGACTTTCAGAACACGCGCTAGGGCCTGTATTGAGTTGCCCCGTGGAGCAAGGAGCGGCGTTCGGTGCGTGCCCTCGGCGTGCGGGACGAATATCCTCGTAGCGGAGCTACTAGGACATTCGGCTCGTGCGCCGAGGGTGCGTGCCGGGCGTCGCGACGCCGCGGGGCAACTCAATACAGGCCCTAGACGCGGGTCAGGCGCGCGCGGGGGTGAGCAGGCCGCCCAGCGCGTCCAGGTCCTCCACGCAGCGGCCGGAGCCCAGGGCCACGCAGTCCAGCGGGTCGTCGGCGACGAAGACCGGGATGCCGGTGGCGGAGGCCATGCGCAGGTCCAGGCCGGGGAGCAGGGCGCCGCCGCCGGTCAGGACGATCCCGTGCTCCATGACGTCGCCGGACAGCTCCGGCGGGCATTCCTCCAGCGTGCCGCGGACCGCCGCGATGATCGCCCCGACCGGTTCGTCGAGGGCGGCGCGCACGTCGGCCGCGCCCAACGGATACGTCTTGGGCATGCCGCCGACCCTCTCCCGGCCGCGCACGGTGAAGGTCGCCGTCTCCAGCTCGGGCCGGTCCGGCACCGGCCAGGCCGAGCCGATGGCCAGCTTGGCCTGCTCGGCGGTGCGCTCGCCGATGAGCAGCGAGTGCTCCTTGCGCACGTGGTCGATGATGGCCGCGTCGAGCCGGTCGCCGCCGACGCGCAGCGACCGGGAGGTGACGATGCCGCCGAGGGAGATGACGGCTACCTCGGTGGTGCCGCCGCCGATGTCCACGACCATGGAGCCGCGGGCCTCCGCCACGGGCAGTCCGGCCCCGATCGCCGCGGCCATCGGCTCCTCGATCAGGTGAACGGCCCGGGCGCCGGCCCGGGTGGAGGCGTTGACGATGGCCCGGCGTTCGACCGGGGTGACGCCGGAGGGTACGCAGATCACCATCCGGGTGCGGGTCCGCCGGCCGGGGACCACCTTGCGCACGAAGTGCCGGATCATCTCCTCGGCGGCCTCGTAGTCGCAGATCACACCGTCCTTGAGGGGACGGATCGCGGTGATCGAGCCGGGGGTGCGGCCGATGGTCTCCTTGGCGTCCGCCCCGACGGCCAGGGCGCTGGTGGTGCCCGCCCTGACGGCGACCACGGACGGCTCATTGAGGACGATCCCGTGCCCCCGCGCGTAGACGAGGGTGTTCGCGGTTCCCAGGTCGATCCCTATGTCGCGGCTGGAAGCTGTCTTGTTGGTACTGGCCTGCGGCATTTGCTCCCCTATCTGCTGCTCGCAAGGCTTGCATAACGATCAGGTCGCTCCCGGCGTCGAAGGTCCCGAAACGGCCGGGGCGAAAGTCCTCCGGGCCGCCGTCCGTAGACTGGCCCTGTGAGTGACCAGCAGCCCGAGAACCCCGACCGACACGACCACGACGACCTCGCCGGCGCCTTCGACGAGTTCGACCAGATCGTGGCGGAAGAGTCCGACCGCGACCCCGACCTGGCGGTGATCGAGGCCGGCAGCCGCACCCTGCGCGCCCACGCCGGACCGCCCCAGGGCGACCCGGTGCCCGCCCGGCCCGTCGACCCCGAGGTCGCCCGGGCGCTGCTGGAGGTGGAGCAGGAGCTCTCGACCCGCTGGGGCGAGACCAAGCTGGAGCCCTCGGTGTCGCGGATCGCGGCGCTGATGGACGTACTGGGCGAGCCGCAGCGCGCGTACCCCTCCATCCACGTCACCGGGACCAACGGCAAGACCAGCACGGCCCGCATGATCGAGGCCCTGCTGAACGCCTTCGAGCTGCGCACCGGCCGCTACACGAGCCCGCACGTGCAGTCGATCACCGAGCGGATCAGCCTCGACGGGGCGCCGATCGAGGCCGAGCGCTTCGTGGAGACGTACCACGACATCAAGCCGTACGTGGAGATGGTCGACGCCGCGGAGGAGTTCCGGCTGTCCTTCTTCGAGGTGCTGACCGGGATGGCCTACGCGGCCTTCGCGGACGCCCCGGTGGACGTGGCCGTGGTCGAGGTCGGCATGGGCGGTAGCTGGGACGCGACCAACGTCATCGACGGCTCCGTCGCCGTGGTCACCCCGATCAGCCTGGACCACACCGACCGGCTCGGCTCCACGCCCGGTGAGATCGCCGTGGAGAAGGGCGGCATCATCAAGCAGGACGCCACCGTCATCCTGGCGCAGCAGCCGGTGGACGCGGCGCAGGTGCTGCTGAAGAAGGCCGTCGAGGTGGACGCGACGGTGGCCCGCGAGGGCATGGAGTTCGGCGTCGTCTCGCGCGAGGTCGCGGTCGGCGGGCAGCAGCTGACGCTGCGCGGCGTGGGCGGTGAGTACGACGGCGTCTTCCTGCCGCTGTACGGCGCCCACATGGCGCACAACGCGGCGGTGGCCCTCGCCGCGGTCGAGGCCTTCTTCGGGGTCGGCGGGCAGCACGCCCGGGTGCTGGATGTGGACACCGTGCGGAAGGCCTTCGCGTCGGTGACCTCGCCGGGCCGCATGGAGGTCGTGCGGCGCAGCCCGACGGTGATCCTGGACGCGGCGCACAACCCGGCGGGCGCGGCGGTCACCGCGGAGGCGGTCACCGAGGCGTTCGGCTTCAGCCGGCTCATCGGCGTCGTGGCGGCGAGCGAGGACAAGGACGTGCGCGGGGTGCTGGAGGCCTTTGAGCCGATCTTCGCGGAGGTCGTGGTCACGCAGAACTCCAGCCACCGGTCGATGGGCGCCGACGATCTGGCGGCCGTGGCCGTCGAGGTCTTCGGCACGGACCGGGTGCAGGTGGAGCCGCGGCTGGACGACGCCCTGGAGGCGGCGATCACCCTGGCCGAGGAAGAGGCCGAGTACGGAGGGGCCGGGGTCCTGGTGACCGGTTCCGTGATCACGGTGGGCGAGGCCCGCCTGCTGCTGAAGAGGGGCTGAGGATGCGCACGCTGTGTGCGAGCACGCTGATCGGTGAGTTTTTCGTGATCGGCTTCGCGGGACTCGTCGCCATGAAGGACCCGGACCTGACCCAGGCCACGGTCTGGACGGTGTGCGGGATCGCGATGCTGCTGTCGGTGCTGCTGTGCGGCATGCTGTCGCGTCCCGGGGCCGTCCAGCTGGGCTGGGCCCTGCAGATCGGTCTCGTCGCGAGCGGGTTCGTCGTCCCGACGATGTTCTTCCTCGGAGCGGTCTTCGCCTGCCTGTGGTGGTGCTCCGTGCACTACGGCCGGAAGATCGACTCGATCAAGGCGCGCTGGGCCGCCGCACAGGAGGCTCCCGCGGCGTCTGCGGCGTCCGGAGCACCCGACACGGCCTGAGGGATCCCCGGGCGGCCCGCGCCGCCCGTACCGTCCGCGCCGTCCGCGCCACCCGTACCGCTCGGGCCGTCCGCGCCACCCGGGCCGCCCGTACCGTCCGCGCGGCCCGAGCCACCCGGCCGCCCGGGCCGCCCGTACGGCCTGGGCCGCCCGTACCGTCCGCGCCGCCCGGATCCCCCGGGCCGCCCGTACCGCCCGGCCGCCCCGGCCGCTCGTACCGCCGGAGCACCCGGACTGCCGGACCGCCCCGGACGGCCCTGTAGATTCGCCCTACCGCACCCGTATGCCGCAAGGAGCCGCACCATGACCCAGCGCACCCTCGTCCTGCTCAAGCCCGACGCCGTCCGTCGTGGCCTGGTCGGCGAGATCATCGGCCGCATCGAGCGGAAGGCCGGCTGGACCATTCCCGCACTGGAGCTGCGCACGCTCGACCAGGAGACCCTGGAGGCGCACTACGGCGAGCACAAGGGCAAGCCGTTCTACGAGCCGCTGATGGGCTTCATGTCCAGCGGTCCGATCGTGGCCCTGGTCGTCGAAGGGGAACGCGTGATCGAGGGTGTCCGCCAGCTGGCCGGACCCACCGACCCGATCGCGGCGGCGCCCGGCTCCATCCGGGGTGACTTCGGCACCATCACCCGTGAGAACCTGATCCACGCCTCGGACTCGGAGGAGTCCGCCGAGCGTGAGCTGAAGCTGTTCTTCCCCGCACTCTGATCAGTCTTTTCTGACGAGACATCAGCCGAATAGCGCTCATGACCTGGGGCGACCGAAGTAATTTCGGTCGCCCCCAGGTAATTCCGGGCCCGAGCGGGAACGCCTGGGCAGGACACGTCGTCACCACTGAGGGGGCGGGTATCCATTCCGGCGGGATTGCCGGAGTCCCGTCGCGCGGTGTCCGCACCCCGGCACTACGATGGGGCCTCCACCCACACACCCACCTCGCCGACCTGACAGCAGCCGCTATCAACTGGAAGGCCAGACGCTCCTCATGGGGAACAAGGGGAACAACATGTCGTTCATCGGCCGTGACATGGCGATCGACCTCGGGACCGCCAACACGCTGGTGTACGTGAGGGGCCGGGGGATCGTCCTGAACGAGCCGTCCGTGGTCGCCATCAACACGAACACCGGTGGCATCCTGGCGGTCGGCTCCGAGGCGAAGAAGATGATCGGGCGCACGCCCGGCAACATCGTCGCCGTACGGCCCCTCAAGGACGGCGTGATCGCCGACTTCGAGATCACCGAGCGTATGCTCCGGTACTTCATCCTCAAGATCCACAAGCGCCGCTACCTGGCCCGCCCGCGCGTCGTGGTCTGCGTTCCCTCCGGCATCACCGGAGTCGAGCGCCGCGCGGTCATCGAGGCGTCCACGCAGGCCGGCGCCCGCCAGGTGCACATCATCGAAGAGCCCATGGCCGCCGCCATCGGCTCGGGCCTGCCCGTCCACGAGGCCACCGGCAACATGGTCGTGGACATCGGCGGCGGCACCACCGAGGTCGCCGTCATCTCCCTCGGCGGAATCGTCACGGCGCAGTCCATCCGGGTGGCCGGTGACGAGCTTGACAACGCGATCATCCAGCACATCAAGAAGGAGTACTCGCTCCTCCTCGGTGAGCGGACGGCCGAACAGATCAAGATCACCATCGGCTCGGCGTACGACCTCGACAAGGACGAGCACACCGAGATCCGCGGCCGGGACCTGGTCTCGGGCCTGCCCAAGACGGTCGTCATCTCGGCCGCCGAGGTCCGCAAGGCCATCGAGGAGCCCGTCAACTCCATCGTCGACGCGGTCAAGACCACGCTCGACAAGTGCCCGCCCGAGCTCTCCGGCGACATCATGGACCGCGGCATCGTCCTGACCGGTGGCGGCGCCCTGCTCCGCGGCCTCGACGAGCGGCTGCGCCGGGAGACCGGCATGCCGATCCACATCGCCGAGGACCCGCTCGACTCCGTCGCCCTCGGCTCCGGCAAGTGCGTCGAGGAGTTCGAGGCCCTCCAGCAGGTCCTGGACGCGCAGCCCCGTCGCTGACGACACCCCTCCCGGTCGGGGAGAGGCTCAGCGGAACACAAGGATCCGCCGTACGGGTGCTACCGGGCCCGTACGGCGGATCGTTGATATACAGGCAAAAGAGAATTCCGACGAGGAAGGCACGGCCGCCGCACGTGAGGGACACACGAGAAAGCCGGCTGCTCCTGGTGCTTCTGATCGCCATCGCGTTCGCGTTGATCACGGTGGACATCAGGGCGGGCGAGGAGTCACCGGTCGACGGTGCCCGGCAGGCCGCCGCAGCGGTCTTCGGGCCGGTCGAGGAAGGTGTGGCGACCGCGGTCGATCCGGTCGCCAACGCCATAGGGGCCGTACGGGACTCCGGGGAGCGCCACAACCGCATCGCCACGCTGGAGCGGGAGAACGCCGCCCTCAAGGCCAAGCTCGGCAGCGAGGACCGGACGCGCAGCCGCATCCACGAGCTCGACGAGATGCTCAAGCGGGCCGGCGCCGGACAGTACGGCATCAAGGGCGCCGAGGTCATCGCCATAGGAGCGGCCCAGGGCTTCTCCTGGACCGTCACCATCGACGCCGGCAGCAAGGACGGCATCGAGCGCGACATGACCGTCCTCAACGGCGACGGACTCGTCGGCCGGGTCACCACCGTCGGCCCCACCACCTCCACCGTCGTCCTCGCCAACGACCCCGACTTCACCGTCGGCACGCGCCTGGAGAAGACCGGCGAACTCGGTTTCGCCACCGGCCGGGGCGACCGGGCCCTGTCCGTCCAGATGCTCAACGGCAAGGCCAAGGTCAGTCCCGGCGACCGGCTCGTCACCTTCGGCTCGCACGGGAACAAGCCCTTCGTGCCCGGCGTCCCGATCGGCGAGGTGGTCAAGGTCGACCCCTCGCGCGGCGACCTGACCCGCACCGTCTGGGTGCGTCCGTTCGTCGGCTTCTCGCGACTGGACATCGTCGGCGTCGTGGTGATGCCGCCGCGCGAGGACCCGCGCGACGCCGTCCTGCCGCCCAAGCCCGAGGCCCCCAAGCCCATCCCGACGGTCACGGTCACGGTCACCCCGTCCGGGTCCGCCAGCCGGCTCGCCCAGCCGGCCGACGACTAGGAGCCGACCCCGCATGCGCTTCAACCGGATCCTGCTCTCGGCCACCCTCGTCGTGGTCGCCCTCGTTATCCAGGTCACCGTCCTGGGCCGGCTCCAACTGCCCGGCGCCGTACCCGACCTGCTGCTCCTCACCGTCGTCTCCCTCGCACTGGTGTACGGGCACGTCAGTGGTGCGCTCATCGGCTTCGGTGCCGGACTCCTCGCCGACCTGGCGCCGCCCGCCGACCACGCGGCCGGGCGCTACGCGCTCGTCCTGTGCGTCATCGGCTACGTCGCCGGCCTGGTCCGCCCCGACGGCGGGCGGTTCCGCTCCGCCTGGGGCCCGATGCTGACCGTCGTCGCCGCCGCGATCGGCTCCACCCTGCTCTACGCGGGCGTCGGCGCCCTCGTCGGCGACACCGCCGCCCGGCACGTGGGCCTGACCGGGCTGGTGTTCACCGCCACCCTCTACGACCTGCTGCTCGCGCCCTTCACCGTGCCGTGGATCATGGCGCTGGCCCGGCGCGCCGAGAACGACCCGATGGCCGTCGAGGCCGGCGGCGGCCCCGCGGGCAAGGCCGCCGACGTCTCCGCCGGCTGGCTGGCCGGCGGCACCGGACTGCGCATCGGCAGCCAGCGCGGCGGCCTGCGCCTGAAGACCGCGCGGTCCCGCGCCAACAAGGCCGTCCGCATAAAGGGCGTCAAGCCCGCCAAGGGTGTGAAGAGCGTCAAGAAGCTGTGAGGGAGGAGCAGACGTGACCAACGTCCCGGAGACCGGCCGCACCTCCCGGGTGCAGATCAGGCTCGTCATCATGCAGGTCCTCGTCTTCTCGATGCTCATCACCCTCGGCGGCCGGCTCTGGTTCCTCCAGATCCGCAACGGCGCCGAGTACTACCACGAGGCCAAGAGCAACCACGTCCAGCGGGTCGTCCAGCCCGCCGTGCGCGGCTCGATCCTCGACGCCCGCGGGGTCCCGCTCGCCGACAACGAGACCCGCCTGGTCGTCTCCGCCAGCCGCACCGCGCTGATGAAGATGAAGGACAAGGGCAAGGGCGTCATGACCCGCCTCGCCGGCGTCCTGGACATGACCCCCAAGGAGGTCATGGACAAGGTCCGGCTCTGCGACTCCCAGACGCCCAAGCCCTGCTGGAACGGCTCCCCCTACCAGCCGATCCCGGTCACCCTCGAAGCCACCACCCAGCAGGCGCTGCAACTGCGCGAACGCCCGGAGGAGTACCCCGGCATCACCGCCGAGCCCACCGCCGTCCGCCGCTACCCGGCCCCCGGCGGAGCCCGCACCGCGCAGGTGCTCGGCTATCTCTCGCCCGTCACCGACGACGAGATCCAGAAGGCCAAGGACACCGACTCCCCGCACCTGCGCTCCGACCAGGTCGGCCGCTCCGGCATCGAGCGCACCTACGACCGGCAGCTGCGCGGCAAGGCGCAGGTCACCTCGTACGAGGTCGACAACCTCGGCCGGGTCATGGGGCAGACCAAGTCCGACCCGGGGGTCGCCGGGTCCACCCTCGTCACCAGCATCGACGCCCGGGTCCAGGCCGTCGCCGAGTTCGAGCTCCAGCAGGCGATGAAGGTCGTCCGCAACGAGACCGACAACATCACCGGCCGCAAGTACGAGGCCGACTCGGGCGCCGTCGTCGTCATGGAGGGCAGGACCGGCCGCATCATCGCGATGGCCTCCCAGCCCGACTACGACCCCAACGCCTGGGTCGGCGGCATCTCCGCCGCCGACTACGCCAAGCTCACCAGCAAGAGCTCCAACTACCCGCTGCTCAACCGCGGCATCCAGGGCATGGCCCCCGCCGGCTCCATCTTCAAGGTGGTCTCCGCGAGCGCCGCCGTCCGGGCCGGATACAAGTTCAACGACAAGTACAACTGCAGCAGCTCCTACAGTCTCGGCGGCCGCAGCTTCGCGAACTTCGAGTCCAGGGGGCACGGCCCCATCACCCTGGGCGAGGCCCTCAAGTTCTCCTGCAACACCGTCTTCTACGCCCTCGGACACAAGGAGTGGCAGCGCGACGGCGGCCTCAGCCCCAAGAAGGACGCCCACGACTGGTTCTACCGGACCGCCCGGGAGTTCGGGCTCGGCTCCGAGACCGGGATCGACCTGCCCAACGAGGTCAAGGGCCGCATCCCCGACCGCCAGTGGAAGCAGAGCTTCTGGGCGGCCAACAAGAACTCCTGGTGCAAGCAGGGCAAGCGGGGCGGCACCTACGTCGAGCAGATCGCCTACGAGAGCTGCCTGGAGGGCAACCAGCTCAAGGCCTACGACAGCATCAACTTCGCCATCGGGCAGGGCGACGTCCTCGTCACCCCCATCCAGATGGCCACTGCCTACTCCGCCATCAGCAACGGCGGCACCCTCTACAACCCCACCGTCGGCAAGGCCGTGATCAGCCCCGACGGCAAGCACATCGAGATGATCGAGCCCCAGTCCCACGGCAGGCTCCCCATCAGCGCCCAGACCGTCGCCGACCTCGACAAGGGCCTGCGCATGGTCGTCGAGCCCGGCGGCACCGCCGCGTGGCGCTTCGGCGGCTGGCCCCAGGACAAGATCCCGATGCACGCGAAGACCGGTACCGCCCAGGTGTACGGCAAGCAGACCACCTCGTGGCTCGCGACCTACACCAAGGACTTCACGATCGTCATGACGATCTCCCAGGGCGGCACCGGCTCCGGAGCCTCGGGCCCCGCCGTACGCAACCTCTACAACGCCCTCTACGGTCTGACCATGGACGGGAAGCAGGACCCGAAGAGGGCCCTGCTGCCGGCCCCGGAGACGAAACTGCCCAGGATCAACCCCGACGGTTCCATCGATTCCCCCGAGATCCGGCCGTACGTACCGCCGTCCCCGGAGGAACTGCAACCGCCGGCGCTCGCCGGGCCTCCCCCGACACGGCACGACTGAGGACCCCATACCGACATGCCAACCGCCAACAAGTTCTCCGTCTCCCGGTACGCGCCCGAGCGCGGCCCGATGGCCAGGCTCACCGCCCGCGACTCCGTGCTGCGCCGGCTCGACTGGCCGATCCTGCTCTCCTCGCTCGCCCTGTCCTTCCTCGGCGCCCTGCTCGTGTGGTCGGCGACCCGCAACAGGACCACCCTGAACCAGGGCGACCCCTACTACTTCCTCGCCCGGCACGCCCTGAACACCGGCATCGGCCTGGTGCTGATGATCGGTACCGTCTGGCTCGGCCACCGCACCCTGCGCGGAGCCGTGCCCGTCCTCTACGGGCTCTCGCTCGTGCTCATCCTCGCCGTGCTCACCCCGCTCGGGGCCACCATCAACGGCGCCCACGCGTGGATCGTCATCGGCGGCGGATTCTCGCTCCAGCCCTCCGAGTTCGTGAAGATCACGATCATCCTGGTCATGGCGATGCTCCTCGCCACCCGCGTGGACGCGGGCGACCTCGCCCATCCCGACCACCGCACGGTCGTCAAGGCGCTCTGCCTGGCCGCCGCCCCGATGGGCATCGTCATGCTGATGCCCGACCTCGGCTCCGTCATGGTCATGGTCGTCATCGTGCTCGGCGTACTGCTCGCCTCCGGGGCCTCCAACCGCTGGGTGATCGGCCTCCTCGCCTCCGGAGTGGGCGGATCCGTCCTGATATGGCAGCTCGGCGTCCTCGACGAGTACCAGATCAACCGCTTCGCGGCCTTCGCCAACCCCGAGCTCGACCCCGCCGGCGTCGGCTACAACACCAACCAGGCACGCATCGCGATCGGCTCCGGCGGCCTGACCGGCTCCGGGCTCTTCAAGGGCTCGCAGACCACCGGCCAGTTCGTGCCCGAGCAGCAGACCGACTTCGTCTTCACCGTGGCCGGCGAGGAGCTCGGTTTCGTCGGCGCCGGACTGATCCTCGTGCTGCTGGGCGTCATCCTCTGGCGGGCCTGCGTGATCGCCCGGGAGACCACCGAGCTCTACGGGACCATCGTGTGCGCCGGGATCATCGCCTGGTTCGCCTTCCAGTCCTTCGAGAACATCGGGATGACCCTGGGCATCATGCCCGTGGCCGGACTGCCGCTGCCGTTCGTGTCCTACGGAGGCTCGTCGATGTTCGCCGTGTGGATAGCGGTCGGACTCCTCCAGTCGATCAAGGTCCAGCGACCATTGTCAGCCTGAAGTTCCGTTCATCCTGCAGAGGTGTTCCGTTCAGGTCTAAGTTCGGTACATGGCGGACACAAAGCGCGAGATCGAGCGGAAATTCGAGTTCTCCAAGGCCAAATCTGCCCGGCGCGGGGTGCCGGACCTGACGGGGACGGCCGCGATCGCGGCCGTCACCGACCAGGGCACCGTCGACCTCGACGCCGTCTACTACGACACCCCCGACCAGCGGCTCGCCGCCGACGGTCTCACCCTCCGGCGCAGAACGGGCGGCGCGGACGAGGGCTGGCACCTCAAACTGCCCGTCTCCCCGGGGGTACGCGACGAGGTCGGGGCCGAGCTCAGCGACACCGTCCCGCCCGCGCTCGCCGCCCTCATCCGCTCCCGCGTCCGTGACGCCGGACTCACGCCGCAGGTCCGGCTGGTCTCCTCGCGCCGCGTCAGCCACCTGCTGGACGCCGACGGAGCGCTCCTCGCCGAACTGAGCACCGACGAGGTCCTGGCCGAGCGCGGCGACACCACCGCAGGGTGGACCGAGGTCGAGGTGGAACTCGCCGACGGCGTCGACCCCGACCTGCTCGACGCCGTCGAGAAGACCTTCCGTAAATCCGGGCTCAAGGTCTCCGACGCCCCCTCGAAGCTCGCCCGCGCCCTCGCCGAGACCGACGCCGAACCCCCGGCCCGGCCCTCCGGCGGCGGACCCGGGGGCACCGCCGGCGCGCACGTCGTCGCGTACCTGGCCGAGCAGCGCGACGCCCTCGTCGCCCAGGACCCCGCCGTACGCCGCAACCTGCCGGACTCCGTCCACCAGATGCGGGTCGCCACCCGCCGGCTGCGCAGCGTCTTCAAGACGTACCGCAAGGTCCTGGACCGCGAGGTCACCGACCCGATCGGCGAGGAACTGCGCTGGCTGGCCGCCGAACTCGGCGTCGACCGCGACCAGGAGGTCCTGATGGAGCGCCTCCAGGCCCACCTCGCCGAACTGCCGCGCCCCCTGCTGACCGGCCCGGTCCGCAGCCGGCTGCGGACGTGGAACACCGCCCGGCGCTCCGGATCGCGCCGCAGGGCCCTGGCCGCGCTGGACAGCGACCGCTACGTCGCCCTGCTGAACGCCCTGGACACCTTGCTGGACGCGCCCCCGCTGCTGGGCGGTGCCGCCGAGTCCCCGAAGAAGGTCCTCCCCAAGGCCGTGCTCCGCGACTACGCGCGCCTCGCCACCCGCATCGACAGCGCCCTCGCCCTGGGCGAGGGCAAGGAACGGGATCTGGCCCTGCACGAGGCGCGCAAGGCGGCCAAGCGCGTCCGGTACGCGGCGGAGTCGGCCGAGCCCGAACTCGGCAAGCCGGCGAAACACCTGGCCAAGGCCGTGAAGAAGGTCCAGACCCTGCTCGGTGACCACCAGGACAGCGTGGTGGCCCGCGAAGCCCTGCGCGGCCTCGCGGCCCAGGCCGCCGACGCGGGGGAGCCGGCCTTCACCTGGGGCGTGCTCTACGGCCGCGAGGAGGCCCTGGCCGAGCGGCGCGAACGGGAGCTTCCGGACATCTGGGCGAAGGCATCGGCCCCGGCCCTGCGCACGGCCCTGTAGTGATCACGCGGGTGGGGGCGGCTGAGCCGTCGGGGTACGCTAGATAGCTGCCCCCTGCCCGCTTCACGAAAGTCGCGTGATGACCGAGTCGGTCTTCCCTCAGCTTGAGGCCCTGCTTCCGCACGTGCAGAAGCCCATCCAGTACGTCGGCGGTGAACTCAACTCCACGGTGAAGCCGTGGGAGAGCTGCGACGTCCGCTGGGCGCTCATGTACCCGGACGCATACGAAGTCGGGCTGCCCAACCAGGGCGTCATGATCCTCTACGAGGTGCTCAACGAACGCGAGGGCGTCCTGGCCGAGCGCACCTACAGCGTGTGGCCGGACCTCGAAGAGCTGATGCGCGAGCACAACGTGCCCCAGTTCACCGTGGACAGCCACCGCCCCGTCTCCGCCTTCGACGTGTTCGGCCTGTCCTTCTCCACGGAGCTGGGCTACACCAACATGCTCACGGCACTGGACCTGGCGGGCATCCCGCTGGAGGCCAGGAACCGCACGGTGGACCACCCGATCGTCCTCGCGGGCGGTCACGCGGCCTTCAACCCGGAGCCGATCGCGGAGTTCATCGACTGCGCGGTCATCGGCGACGGCGAGCAGGCCGTCCTGGACATGACCGAGATCATCCGCACCTGGAAGGCCGAGGGCAGGCCCGGCGGGCGCGAAGAGGTCCTCCTGCGTCTGGCCAAGACCGGCAACGTCTACGTACCGGGCTTCTACGACGTCGAGTACCTGCCGGACGGCCGCATCGGCCGCGTCATCCCCAACCGCTCCGGCGTGCCGTGGCGCGTGTCCAAGCACACCGTCATGGACCTCGACGAGTGGCCGTACCCCAAGCAGCCCCTGGTCCCGCTCGCCGAGACCGTCCACGAGCGCATGTCCGTGGAGATCTTCCGCGGCTGCACCCGCGGCTGCCGTTTCTGCCAGGCCGGCATGATCACGCGCCCCGTGCGGGAGCGAAGCATCACCGGCATCGGCGAGATGGTGGAGAAGGGCCTCAAGGCCACGGGCTTCGAAGAGGTCGGTCTCCTCTCCCTCTCCTCGGCGGACCACACGGAGATCGCCGACATCGCCAAGGGCCTCGCGGACCGCTACTCGGACGACAAGGTGGGCCTGTCGCTCCCGTCGACCCGCGTCGACGCCTTCAACGTGGACCTGGCCAACGAGCTGACCCGCAACGGTCGCCGCTCCGGCCTGACCTTCGCCCCCGAGGGCGGCTCCGAGCGCATGCGCAAGGTCATCAACAAGATGGTCTCGGAGGAGGACCTGATCCGGACCGTCGCCACCGCCTACGGCAACGGCTGGCGCCAGGTGAAGCTGTACTTCATGTGCGGCCTGCCCACCGAGACCGACGAGGACGTGCTCCAGATCGGCGACATGGCGGTCAACGTCATCGCCAAGGGCCGCGAGGTCTCCGGCCAGAACGACATCCGCTGCACGGTGTCGATCGGCGGCTTCGTGCCCAAGCCGCACACCCCGTTCCAGTGGGCGCCGCAGCTGTCGGCCGAGGAGACGGACGCCCGCCTGGGCAAGCTCCGCGACAAGATCCGCGGCGACAAGAAGTACGGCCGTTCCATCGGCTTCCGCTACCACGACGGCAAGCCCGGCATCGTCGAGGGCCTCCTCTCCCGCGGCGACCGCCGCATCGGTGACGTGATCCGCGCCGTGTACGAGTCGGGCGGCCGCTTCGACGGCTGGCGCGAGCACTTCAGCTACGACCGCTGGATGGAGGCCGCGGAGAAGACGCTGCCCGCCTACGGCGTGGACGTGGCCTGGTACACCACGCGCGAGCGCACCTACGAGGAGGTCCTGCCCTGGGACCACCTGGACTCCGGCCTCGACAAGGACTGGCTCTGGGAGGACTGGCAGGACGCCCTCGACGAGACCGAGGTCGACGACTGCCGCTGGACCCCCTGCTTCGACTGCGGCGTCTGTCCTCAGCTCGGCCTGGACATCCAGATCGGCCCGACCGGCAAGAAGCTGCTGCCGCTGTCGGTCGTCAACAAGTAGAAGTGCCCGCTGCGTCGGCCCCGTCCATTGAGGACGGGGCCGACTGCGTCAACGGACCAGGTCGGGGAAGGCGTCCGGTTTGATGATCAGGCGCTCCTCGGCATCGGAGGGGACGTCGAGTTCCAGCCCGACTTCCGGCGCCCTGGTCCTGGGGATCTTCGTGCGCCTGACCCGGCAGGTGATCCCGGCCCGCCGCAGGTCGTCGCTCATGACCTCCTGCCCCTCCCGTTCCCAGCGGTCGCCGAGGGTCTCCCCGCTCACTTCGATGACCCAATGTGGTTCGGTCCCTTGAGGGCCGGCCCCGCCGCGCACGTACCTCCGTGTGCGTACCGGCTGCGCACCCAGTGCGGATATGACGCGGGCGCGGAGCGCCCGGTAGACGGCATCCGGTTCGGGGGCGCCCAAGCCGCCGCTCGGGCAGTTCCGGCAGCGCAGGTAGGCGTAGGTGCGGCCCTGAACCGCGCTCCGCTGGACAGTCATGTTCGTGCCGCAGTCCGTGCAGACCAGAACCCCGAGGAACGAGGTCGCCCCGGACGCGCTGCGATGGGGCTGCGATTTCCTCCGCTGGTCGAGGGCGGACTGAAGCATTCGCCATTCGCCCTCCGTGAAGATGGGCTCAGCCACGCGGACAGGGAGGCCGTCCCTGTCACGGACGATCTTGGACCGGCGAACACCGCCGTCCTTTTCCTCGACGACCCGGAGCCCCATCAGCGCCGGGTTCCGCAACCGCCTCAGCAACGTGCTGGCCGTCCACTGCCCGCCGCCACCGGTGGGGACCCCACCGCGGTTGAGCACCGTGGCCATGCGACGAGCCGAGACTCCTCGCAGCGCTGCGTCGCGGCACCACCCCAACACGCGTCGTGCCTGCGGCTCGATGACCAGCTTTCCGCCGCCGTCGGTCACGTACCCGTAGGGCGGCTTTCCCACGAGCCAGTCCGACTGCGTTCTGGCGTAGTTCCAGAGACTCGTCACGCGTGCGCTCGTGCTACCCGTCTCGATCGCTGCCAGAGCGCCGATGAGCTCTGCGGCGGCCTGTCCGCGCGGGGTGGACAGGTCTATGACATCGTGCTTCGAGACCAGGTTCTTCCCATGGGCCGAACACCAATCGATCATGGTGCTGAGGTCGGTCACCCGCCGGACGAAACGGTCCATCTTCCAGAAGAGGATCACATCGAAGTCGGGTGCGCGGTCGTTCAGCCAGCATCCGAGTTCCTTGCGCCGCCAGGGCGGGACCCGGGTGGCCGAGACGTTCAGGTCCCTTGCGACACCCACGACACGCAAACCCTTTTCCTGGGCCAAAGCGCGCAGTTCGAGCTCTTGGCGCACTGGCGACGTGGTGTCCGCGGTGAGAGCCGAGAGGCGCACCGATATCAGGGCGCGCGGGGCGTCCGGAGGAAGTGCATTCTCCGCAAGCAGGAACTCATCGAGCAACCGCACGTCGGGCTCCCTCCAGTGGAGGCCCGCTGCGAACGTTCCTTGCTTTCCGTTCATGGGTGTCTTCACGCCGTGACGAACGACAGGTTCCGATGTTGGTTGTGGGTGTGTCGGTTTCTGGTCTCAGACGGCTACGCATTCACATCGGCCCGTGGCGACGTAGCGGGTGAGTAACCCTTGGGTCACGAGAGGCCCCCGAGAATCCGCCACGGGTGGGGTCTCCGTCGTGTCCTTGACGGCATGGACATGGACGAACGGCCTCTCGCCGACGGTGGCGACGGGTGCCTGGTGGGAGTCATCAGGATCCCCGTGAAGATCGTCGCCGTACTCGTCGTACTGCCCGTACGAGTGGTGTGGGAACTGCTGGTCGCCGCGGGCCGGGCCGTGCACCGGCACGTGCTCACGCCTGTCGGGCACGGCCTCGCCTGGCTCGTGGTGGCTCTGTACCGGTACCTGCTGAAGCCGGTCGGGCTGGGGCTCGCGTGGCTGGCCGCCGGTCTGTACCGGTACGTGCTCACCCAGGTCGGGCAGGTCCTGCTCTGGGCCTGGCACGTGGCCGGGCGGATCCTCGGGGCCCTGTGGCGCGGACTCAAGCTGGTCGGCTGGGTGCTGGTCGGTGGCCCGCCTCCCGGGTGTACCGGCACGTGCTCACCCCGGTGGGACACGCCGTGCGCGAGGTCTGGCGGACCGGCCGCGCCGCGGTCCGCGAGGCACGCGCCACCGTGCGCCGCGCGGTCTTCGGTACTCCTCCCGGGGAACCGGCGAGGTCACGGGCGCGTACTCTGGGTAGTACGACAGCCGCCGACGCGGCACCCGCTGACGAGATCTCCCTGCCCCGACGGCAGGGGTGAGCCGGAGCGGGTCGACAGACCTCAGGGCGATGCGCGAGCCGCGGAGCCCCGCACAAGGAGAAGAACCCCTGGGCAAGCGACAGCCCGAAGGCCCGCCTCCCGCACCGGTGGTGCAGCGCATCCGACTGCGCTACACCAAGCGCGGCCGCCTCCGGTTCACCAGCCACCGAGACTTCCAGCGCGCCTTCGAGCGGGCCCTGCGCCGCGCCGAGGTACCCATGGCGTACTCGGCGGGCTTCACCCCGCACCCGCGCGTCAGCTACGCGAACGCCGCACCGACCGGGACCGGCAGCGAGGCCGAGTACCTGGAGATCGGCCTCGCCGCGCCGCGCGACCCCGACAAGCTCCGCGAACTGCTCGACGAGTCGATGCCGGTCGGACTCGACATCATCGACGCCGTGGAGGCCCGCACCCCGGGCCTGGCCGACCGGCTGACCGCATCCGTGTGGGAGCTGCGCCTGGACGGCGTGGAGCTCACCGAGGCCGAGCGGGCCGTGGCGGTCTTCCTCGCCGCCGAGACCGTCGAGGTGCAGCGCAAGACCAAGAACGGCGTCCGCACCTTCGACACCCGCGGCGCGGTCGTCAGCCTCGAAGCGCTCCCCGCGCCGGCTGATAGGCCGCTGGACAATGCTTGTGCGATACTGCGGCTGGTTGTTCGGCATCTGACACCTGCCGTGCGACCCGACGACGTCCTGTCCGGTCTCCGAGCTGTGGCCGACCTGGCGCCGCCGGTCCCCTCTGCGGTGACCAGGCTGGCGCAGGGGCTCTTCGACGAGGAGTCCGGCACGGTGACCGACCCGCTCGCGCCCGACCGCGAGGCAGACACGGCCGCCCCACCCACGGCCGCCGTGACCGCCGACGCGAAGGCGCCGGAAGGTCCCGCCGCGTAGGGATCGTCGTCGTCGCGCAGCCCTGGCACTCGGGAGCCACCTGGGTCGGGCCGCGTACAGACCTGAAGACTTCCGCCAGGCCGTACGGACAAACACGTACGGAACCGGCGGCCATGGACTACAGCTCCCGTGTGGCGAACGCGCCCCGGAGGCCGGTTCCGCGCTCCGCGCGGAGCCGAGCCGGACCGGAAGTCAGCCGCGGCGCCCGGGGGCGTGACGGGAGAACCGCCCGCAATGCTCAACAACGAGAACGACACCACCCCCGCCGGCGCCGACAGCGGCAGCCCCAGCGACAACCTGCCCCCGCGCAGGCGTCGCCGCGCCGCTTCCCGGCCGGCCGGTCCGCCCGGTGGCACCACCGCCGCCGCCGAGCCGACGCCGGTGGCGGAGCCCGCCCCCGTCGAGGAGGCCGCTCCGACCGCCGCCCCCGCCCGTCCCCGCCGCCGCGCGACCCGCGCCGTGGCCGCTCCGAAGACCCGGGCCGCGGAGTCCGCCGTCGTCGAGCCCGCCGCCGTGACCCCGGCTGCCGTCGAGGCTGCTTCGGCTCCGGTGGTCGAGGAGGCTGTGGCTCCGGCTCCGCGTGCCCGTCGTCGTGCGACCCGTGCGGCGACCGCTCCGGTGGCTGAGGCTGCCGAGGCTGCGGTTGTGGAGGCTCCGGCTGCCGTCGAGGCTGCTTCGGCTCCGGTGGTGGAGGAGGCTGTGGCTCCGGCTCCGCGTGCCCGTCGTCGTGCGACCCGTGCGGCGACCGCTCCGGTGGCTGAGGCTGCGGTTGCGGAGGCTCCGGCTGCCGTCGAGGCTGCTTCGGCTCCGGTGGTGGAGGAGGCTGTGGCTCCGGCTCCGCGTACCCGTCGTCGTGCGACCCGTGCGGCGACCGCTCCGGTCGGTGAGGCTGCCGAGGCTGCAGTCGCGGAGGCTCCGGCCGCCGCCGTGGAGGAGGCCCCCAAGGCCGCCGCCCGCGCCGTGACCGTCGCCGACGCCGTGGATGCCCCGAAGCGCGGCCGCCGCCGTGCCACCCGTTCCACCACCGCGGCCGCTGCCGCCCCGCAGCAGCCCGCCGCCGAGCCCGAGGCCGCCGAGGCGCCCGCCGCCCCGGCCCGTGCCCGCCGGGCGGCGCGTCCCGCCGTGGCCGTCTTCCAGGCGCCGGTCTTCACCGAGCCGATGTTCCAGACCCCCGAGACCGCCGCCATGGCCGCCGCCGCGGCTGCCGCCGCGATCGAGGCCGAGGAGGCCGAGGAGGAGGAGACCGAGGCCGCGGCTCCCGCCGAGCCCGTGCAGCCCGCCGGCCGTCGCCGCCGTCGTGGCCGTGGCGCCGCCGAGGCCGCGCCGGTCTCCCTGCCCGAGGTGCTCGCCGAGGAGGAGCCGGAGGCCGAGGCCGCCGACCTTGAGGACGAGTCCGCCGAGTCGGCCGAGTTCGACGAGGGCGACGAGTCGGGCGAGCGCCCCTCGCGCCGCCGCCGTCGCGGTGGCCGCCGTCGCCGTCGCGGCGAGGCCGCCGACCTCGACGAGTCCGCCGAGGACGAGACCGAGGCCGAGGCGCAGGAGGCCGAAGAGGAAGAGGAGGAGGAGACCGAAGAGGCCCTCGGTTCCACTTCCAGCCGTCGCCGTCGCCGTCGCCGTCGCCGCAGCGGTGAGCCCGCCGATGTCACCGGCGAGTCCGCCGGCGACGAGGACGGTGTGCGCACCGTCGTCAAGGTCCGCGAGCCGCGCCCGGCGCGCGAGAAGGCCGAGCCGTCCGACGAGGTCCAGTCCATCAAGGGCTCGACCCGCCTGGAGGCGAAGAAGCAGCGCCGCCGCGAGGGCCGCGAGCAGGGCCGCCGTCGCGTGCCGATCATCACCGAGGCCGAGTTCCTGGCCCGCCGGGAGGCCGTCGAGCGCGTGATGGTCGTCCGCCAGTCCGGCGAGCGCACCCAGATCGGCGTCCTTGAGGACAACGTGCTCGTCGAGCACTACGTCAACAAGGAAGAGGCCACCTCGTACGTCGGCAACGTCTACCTGGGCAAGGTCCAGAACGTGCTGCCGTCGATGGAGGCCGCCTTCATCGACATCGGCAAGGGCCGCAACGCCGTCCTGTACGCCGGTGAGGTCAACTTCGAGGCGCTCGGCATGGCGGGCGGGCCGCGCCGCATCGAGTCCGCCCTCAAGTCCGGCCAGTCGGTCCTCGTGCAGGTCACCAAGGACCCGATCGGTCACAAGGGTGCCCGCCTGACCAGCCAGGTCTCGCTGCCCGGCCGCTACCTGGTCTACGTGCCCGAGGGCTCGATGACCGGTATCAGCCGCAAGCTGCCCGACACCGAGCGCGCCCGCCTGAAGACCATCCTCAAGAAGATCGTCCCCGAGGACGCGGGTGTCATCGTGCGCACCGCCGCCGAGGGCGCGAGCGAGGACGAGCTGCGCCGCGACGTCGAGCGTCTGCAGGCGCAGTGGGAGGACATCCAGAAGAAGTCGAAGCAGATCACGACCTCTTCGCCGTCCCTGCTGTACGGCGAGCCGGACATGACGGTCCGCGTCGTGCGCGACATCTTCAACGAGGACTTCTCGAAGGTCATCGTCAGCGGTGACGGTGCCTGGGAGACCATCCACGGCTACGTCTCGCACGTGGCCCCGGACCTGGCCGACCGGCTCCAGCGCTGGACCTCCGAGGTCGACGTCTTCGCGACGTACCGGATCGACGAGCAGCTCGCCAAGGCGCTCGACCGCAAGGTGTGGCTGCCCTCCGGCGGCTCCCTCGTGATCGACAAGACCGAGGCGATGATCGTCATCGACGTCAACACCGGCAAGTTCACCGGTCAGGGCGGCAACCTGGAGGAGACCGTCACCAGGAACAACCTGGAGGCGGCCGAGGAGATCGTGCGCCAGCTGCGGCTGCGCGACCTCGGCGGCATCGTCGTCATCGACTTCATCGACATGGTCCTGGAGTCCAACCGCGACCTGGTCCTGCGCCGCATGCTGGAGTGCCTGGGCCGCGACCGTACGAAGCACCAGGTCGCCGAGGTCACCTCGCTGGGCCTGGTCCAGATGACGCGCAAGCGGGTCGGCCAGGGTCTGCTGGAGTCCTTCTCCGAGACCTGTGTCCACTGCAACGGCCGCGGTGTCATCGTCCACATGGAGTCGCCGGCCGCGATCGGCGGCGGTGGCAACGGCAAGCGCTCGAAGCGCCGTGGCGGCCGCGCCGAGTTCGACCAGCACGAGCACGAGGTCGAGACGGTCGAGACCGCCGAGGCGGAGCTGGAGGCCTTCGAGTCCGAGGCCGAGGTCGCCGCCGAGGTCGCGGCGCCGAAGGCGCTGCCCGAGCCGGAGTTCGCCGCGGGCGAGGAGCTCTACGGCTCCCCGGCCGAGGCGGAGGCCGCGGCGGGTCTGAGCGGCCGTCGCAACCGGCGCCGTGCCACCCGCAAGGCGACCGCTCCGGCGGGCGCCCCGCGGCGTGAGGCCGCTCCGGCGCAGGCCACGGCTCCCGTGGCCGAGGTCGTCGCCGAGCCGGTGACCGAGCCCGCCGACACCGTCCTGGAGCCGGCCGCCGAGGTCGTCGCCGAGGCCGTGGCCGAGGCCGCCCCGGCCGCCCCGGCCGTCCCGGTCGAGGAGGCCGCGCCGAAGGGCCGTACCCGTCGCCGGGCGACCCGCAAGGCCACCGCGCCCGCGCCGGTCGCCGAGGCCGCCGCGGAGCCCGTCGTGGCCGCGGAGCCGGAGCCCGAGCGGGCTCCCGAGCCGGTCGTGGCCGCGGAGCCCGAGCCGGTCGCCGAGCCCGAGCCCGTCGTCGAGCCCGCGCCGGCCGCCGTGGTCGAGGAGGCCCCGGTGGCGGAGGCCGCGCCAGCCCGTCCGCGCCGTCGTGCCACCCGCAAGGCCACCGCACCCGCCGGCTCCCCGGCGGGCGCGGCCGAGGCCGCCGTGGTGGTCGTCGAGGCCCCGGTGACCGAGGCCGAGCCGGAGCCGGAGGCCTCCGCGCAGGAGCCCGCGCCGGCCAAGAAGGCCGCCCGCAAGGCTCCGGCCAAGAAGGCGACCGCGGCGAAGAAGGCCCCGGCCAAGAAGGCGGCGGCCGCCAAGAAGACCGCGGCCAAGAAGACGGCCACGACCAAGAAGACCGCGGCGAAGCGGACGACGAAGAAGACCGCGGCGGCGGAGCAGCAGGCCGCCCCGTCCGTCTCGGCTCCGACCGAGGACTGATTCCGCGGCGTACGGTCCAAAACGGCTCTGTCCGGTACCAGTTGGTGCCGGGCAGAGCCGTTTTTTGATGTGATCAATCTGTTGTGATCCGCGATCACCTCATGTCGGACATTGGCCTTGTCTAGTAGGCAGGTTCACGTCACAGTGGCTCAACGCTTGCTGTCAAGCGGCTTGTCAAGGAGGGGGATCCCTGACGAGCGGGGGGATATGCCGACGCACGCGCACTGACCCGCGCTGACGTCGCTCTTTGTCGCACATCTTTCACGTTCCGTTGCTCCTTCCTGGTTCCCGGCTGCCGCTCAGCAGCTTCGAACCGACGAAAACGGGACCATTACGTGAGCAGAGCGAGAACCGCGCCGCACGGCGCGGCCAGGCGGCGTGCCGCCAGAGGAGCGTGGGCCCTGGCGGCCACGGCCCTCACCCTGACCCTGACGGCAGGACCGACCCCCCTGGTGAGCACGGCCACCGCGGCCGCCGGCTGCTCCGGGGCCGAATCGGACTTCAACGGGGACGGCATCCGGGACACCGCGATCGCGGACCCCGAGGCCACCGCCAACGGCATCTCCAAGGCCGGGGTCGTGCACATCGTGTACGGCGGCGGCAAGGGAGTCCTGGAACTGACCCAGGAAGCCGCCAGGTCCGGAGGGTCCGAGGCGGGTGACCAGTTCGGCTACTCGATGGCCGTGTACGACGCCGACCTCGACGGCTGCAGCGACCTCGCCATCGGAATGCCCTACGAGGACGTCGGCACCGCCGTCGACGCCGGCCGCATCGTCGTCGTCCACGGCTCGCCCACCGGCCTGGCCGCCGGCAAGGCGAGCGTCGAGTACGTCCAAGGCGCCGGCCTGATCTCCGGCATCGCCTCCGAGTCGCACGACTGGACGGGCTACTCCCTCGCCGCGGGCAAGACCTCGGCCGGTGTGCCGTTCCTCGTCGCCGGCGTGCCCGGTGAGGACCTCGGCACCACGGTGGACGCGGGCGCCTTCCTCTACCTCTCCGGCTCGACCACGATGACGGCCACGCTCGTCACTCAGGACACCACCAACGCGGGAGCCGTACCCGACGTCAAGGAGGAGTACGACCGCTTCGGCACCACCGTCGCGGCCACCGCGACCCACCTCGCGGTCGGCTCCCCGGGCGAGGCCCAGGGCACCCTCGCCGAGTCCGGCGCGGTGACGATCTTCAGCCACGCCCTCACGGCGGGCTATCCCAAGCCGCTCAACGTGATCACTCAGGACACGCCCAACGTGCTCGGCGCCTGCGAGACCGGCGACGGCTTCGGCCGGTCGCTGGCCGCGACGCCCTACCGCGCCGCCGGAGCCACCAGCACCACCGAGTCCCTCCTCGCCGTCGGAATCCCGGGCGAGGACCTGTCCACCACCGTCGACGCGGGCGCCGTCCAGGTGTTCAAGATCGACGCGGCGGGCGCCTATACGGAGCTCGCCTGGATCGACCAGAACACCGCCGACGTCGGCGGCGAGGCCGAGGCCGGCGACTACTTCGGCCAGCGCGTCGCCGCCTACAACACCGCCCCGACCAGCACGAGCACCGGCGCCAACGTCAAGCTCGCCGTCGGCGTCCCGGGTGAGGACGCCGCCAACGGCGTCCCCGACCGGGGCGCGGTGCACATGTTCGGCATGGTCGGTGCGCCCGGGGCGACCGACAAGATCCTGGAGCCCGGCTCCGAGATCCCGACCCCCCAGGCCCCGCGCGAGTACGCCGGGATGAGCATCGGCGGCGGTGCGGCCGGCGTGTACGTCGGCATGCCGTACGGCCCGGCCGAGGGCCACGCGGTCTACCTGTTCCCGTGGACGATCGGCGGCACGGGCGGCGCGCCCACCGAGACGTTCAAGCCCGGCGAGGGCGGTCTGCCCGCCGACCGCGAGACCTTCGGAACGGTGGTCCGATGATGACGCACCAGCCCCGCACGTCCCGCGGCATCGGCCGCACCGTGCTGCGTCGTGCCTCGATCGCCGCGATGACCGCCGGCGCCGTCGTGGCCACCACGCTCGGCCTGGACCTCTCGGAGGGCCCCGACGCAGCCCGTTCCCCGGAGCCCGTCGCCGTGGGCACCCCCGTCCAGACGGAGGCGGAGGCCCGGATCGCGGCCCGCAAGAGCGGCCAGCAGGTCGAGGTCCTGGGCCTGCGGACCGAGCGCCGGGAGATCTTCGCGGCACCGGACGGCTCCTACACGGCCCGCGAATACACCGAGCCGGTGCACGCGGTCAAGAACGGCAAGTGGGTCGACATCGACAAGACGCTGGTCAAGCGCGCGGACGGCAGCGTCGTCCCGAAGGCGACCACGGTCGGTCTGGCCTTCTCCGACGGCGCGGCCGGCAAGCCGTTCGTCACCATGACCCGCAACACTCACGAGATGGCGCTGACCTGGCCCTACGGCAAGCTCCCCGCGCCCGTCCTCGACGGCGACACCGCCACGTATCCCGACGCCCTGCCGGGCGTCGACCTCAAGGTGCGTGCCGAGGCGAACGGCTTCGGCCACCTGCTGGTCGTCAAGACCCCGCAGGCCGCCGCCGACCCACGCCTGACGCGCCTGGACCTCGGCCTCAGGACCAAGGGCCTGACGTACAAGAAGGACGCGAACGGCGCGGTCACCGCCGAGGACAGCACGGTCGGCGGCACGGTCTTCCAGTCCGGCGCTCCGTCCATGTGGGACTCGGCTGCCTCCCAGGAGGCCGCGGCCCGCACCAAGGGTCCCAAGGCCGTCGCGAAGTCGCTGTCCGCGGCCCGCGCCGACGCACCCACCGGTGAGTCCGCCGCCGCGGCGCTCGCTCCGGCCCTCGAAGGCCCGGGCGGCGGCGGCAAGGCCACGGCCCTCGGCGTCGAGGTGTCCCAGGACAAGCTGACCCTCGTCCCCGACCAGAACCTGCTGCGCGACGGGGCGACGGTCTTCCCCGTCGTCATCGACCCGATCCAGAAGACCACCGACCGCTCCGGCTGGACCGCCGTGATGTCGGGCAAGCCCACGGTCGGCGAGTGGAAGTACTCCGGCAGCGCGGGCGTCGGCAAGTGCCCGACGGACTACAGTGCCGCCTCGTGCGCCGGTGTCGGTACGCGCCGTGTCCTGTTCCAGATCCCGCTGTCCTTCTACAGCGGCAAGCAGATCCTGGGCGCCACCTTCAGCGCGCGCGTCCAGCACGTGTACTGGGCCGACGCCAGGGCCGAACCCATCCAGCTCCAGCGGGTCGGGGGCAGCACCGCCCACATCGACAGCGCCAGCAACTGGAACAACACGCAGGGCGCGACGCTGACGACGCTGGAGACGCTCGACCAGAAGATCCAGCCGACGAGCTGCACCTCGCAGGCCAACATGCACTTCAAGTCCGGTGCCTCCGGCGGCCTGACCAACAGCGTGCGCACCGCGGCCAAGGAGCGCTGGCCCTCGATGCTCTTCAACCTCAAGGCCCAGAACGAGAGCACCTTCGGCGGCTGGAAGCGGGTGTGCGGCAACGCCTACCTGAGCATCAGCTACAACACGCTGCCGGGCCTCATCAACGCCGGCTCCATGTCATCCAACCCCGGCGGCGCCTGCGTCACGGGCACCGGCCGGCCCTACAGCGACGTGCCGCCGACGCTGCGCGCCATCGCGAACGACGCCGACGCGGGCAAGCAGGTCAAGGTCCGTTTCAAGCTGGAGTGGAAGGACGCGGCGGGCGCCGCCAAGTCCTACGAGCAGGACACGCTCTACAAGGCGCCGACCAGCTCCACCCCCTTCGAACACACCGTCCGCACGACGATTCCCGAGAACACGGCCATCTCCTGGAGCGTCGCCGCCCATGACGGCGACGGATGGGGGCCGTGGAGCGGCAAGTGCGAGTTCATGTACGACAAGTCGTTCCCGGGCAAGCCGAACGTCTTCAGTGCCCAGTACCCGGCCACCAACGTCTACCACGACGGTGTCGGGGCTCCCGGCACGTTCACCTTCGCGCCCAACCCGAACGACAGCGTGCCCGACACGGATGTCGTGAAGTACCGCTACACCTTCGCGGGTGAGACCGCCAAGGAGGTCGCTAACACCGCGGCGGGCGGCCCGGCCTCGGTGACCTGGACGCCCACCCGCTCCGGCCCGCACTGGGTCGACGTCGTCGCGGTCGACAGGGCGGGGCACCCCAGTGCCCTCGCCCGCCACTCCTTCTACGTCGCCGCGGGCGCGGCCGCGGCCGCGCAGTGGAACCTGGCCGACGAGGCGGGCGGCAACGTCGCCGACGAGGAGCAGGGCAAGTACCCGGCCGGCTTCGGTCCGGGTGTCACCTTCGGTGTCCCCGGACCGGGCGGCACCATCGACCGCGCGGCCCGCTTCGACGGCACCGCCGACAGCTGGGTCGACGCGGGCAGCACGGTGCTGGACACCCTCAAGGGCTTCAGCGTCAGCGCCTGGGTCCGGCCCACGGACCTGAGCCGCGACATGACGGTGGTCAGCCAGGACGGCACCGGCGAGCCGGGCTTCGTCCTCGGCTATGACGCCACGGCCAAGACCTGGAAGTTTTCCATCCCGACCGGCGACGTAGACACCCTCGGTGAATGGAAGGCCCTGTCCACCGGCGTCACCCCGGTCAAGGACCAGTGGGTGCTGCTGACCGGCATCTACGACGGCGCTGCGGGCAAGATCCAGCTGTACGTCGACAAGTACCTCAAGGGTGAGACGGTCCGCCGCTCCACCTGGAAGTCGTACGGCGCACTGCAGATCGGCCGCCACATCGACAAGGCGGGCTACGAGGACGCCTTCGTCGGTGACCTCGCCGAGGTCCGGGTCTTCAGCCGGCCGCTCCTGCCCGCCCAGATCACCGACATCAAGACGGTCAGGCCGGAGCGCACGGGCTACTGGCAGCTCAACGCTCTCCAGTCCGGGGCCTCTCCCGAGGCCGGCGGCGGCCAGGGCCTGACGATGGCCGGCAACGCGGACATCTACATCCCGAACCCCGACCCGCTGGCCGACCCGCCGCCGGTCGCCGCCATGGTCGGCACCGGCCACATGGTCCTCGACGGCAACGGGGACTACGCCTCGACGGCGGCCGCCCCGGTCACCGGAGCCACGAGCTTCACGCTCTCGGCGCGCGTCCAGATCTCCTCGCAGGACGCCACGGCCTCGCAGACCGTGTTCTCGCTGCCCGGTACGAACGCCAACCGGGTCCAGGTCCGCTACCAGGGTGCCACCAAGCGCTGGGAGCTGGCCGTGGCCACGACCGACACGGCCGGAGCCACGGTGAAGGCCTTCTCCGAGACCCAGGTCCTGCCGGACACCAACCCCGTCGGCCAGCACCTGGCCGTCGTCTACGACGCGTTCGCCGGTCAGATCCGCCTGTACGTCAACGGCCAGCTGGCCGCGGCGCAGGGCGTGGACAACACGACCTGGGCTGCCACCGGCGGCCTCCAGGTGGGCCGTTCGGTCCGCGGCAACGCCGAGTACTTCGCCGGAGCCATCGACGAGGTCCGCGCCTACAACGGTGCCCTCGACCCGATCTCCGTCGTCCAGCTCGCCGGCACCGTCGAGCTGGCGGAGAGCTAGACCCTCCCGCGGACAGGTGTGCCCGCCCCACGCAGGGCGGGCACACCTGTCCGCTTCCGCAGTACCTTCCTGCCCCTCTTCTGTGGAGTGCACTGATGTCTCTACGCGGCCGACCGCTCAGTCGGCGCATACACCGGCGAACACTGGGCTCAGTCGTCATCGGCCTGAGCCTCGCCCTGTCCGCCTCGTCCGTCCAGGCGCTGGAAACGGCCCCCGGCGGCACCAAGCGGCCCGGAGTCCAGAACTTCGGCGACCCCGTCAAGGGAACCAAGGCCAAGTCCAAGGGCCGCCCGGCGAACGCCACCGCCAAGGCGGCCGTCAAGAAGCTGGACAAGCCCGTCTGGCCCGGCGCGGGCAGCGCCGAACTGGCCGTCCCGGCCACCGGCGCAATGCCTGCGGCCCAGGTGAAGGTGGGCGGCCTGCCCGTCACCGTCACCGCACCCAAGGAAGCCGGAGCGAAGGCCTCGGCCACTTCCTTCTCCGTGGCCGCCATCGGCGGGGCCAAGCAGCCCGGCAAGGTCCGCGTCGACGTCGTCGACCCGAAGCGCGCCACCCAGCTCGGCGCCGGCGCCCTGCTGCGCGTCCAGCGGGCCGACCAGGCCGCCGCCGGCGGTCAGGTCCGGCTGCACGTCGACTACGCGGCTTTCGCGGACGGCTTCGGCGGCAGCTACGGATCCCGCCTCCAGTTGGTCGAGCTCCCGGCCTGTGCGGCGGTCGCCGACCCCGGCACCGCGGCCTGCCCCGAACTTCCCAAGCCGCTCAAGACGGTCAACAACGCGAAGACGAAGACGGTCTCCGCGGACCTGACCGCTCCGGCGCGTCCGGCCGGCATGTCCGTGATGGCGGCCGGTCCCGCGGCGAGCGGCTCCATGGTCGCCCTCGCGGCGGGCGGCTCCTCCTCGCAGGGCAACTACGCGGCCACTCCGCTCGCCCCGTCGGCGAAGTGGAGCGTGTCGAACTCCTCGGGCGGCTTCTCCTGGTCGTACCCGCTGCGCACGCCCCCGGTTCCGGGCGGCCTGGTGCCGACAGTGGGCCTCGGCTACTCCTCACAGTCCGCGGACGGCCGTACCTCCGACACCAACAACCAGGGATCCTGGCTGGGCGAGGGCTTCTCCTACGAGCCCGGCTACGTCGAGCGCCGCTACAAGCCCTGTGCGAAGGACGGCCAGTCGTCCTCCGCCGAGCAGTGCTGGGCGTTCGACAACGCCACCGTGATGCTCAACGGCTCGGCCACCGAGCTGATCAAGGGTGACGCCGACGGCAAGTGGCGGCTCGCGTCCGACGACGGGTCCAAGGTCGAGCAGCTCACCGGCGCCGTGAACGGCGACAACGACGGCGAGCACTGGAAGATCACCACGACCGACGGTACCGAGTACCACTTCGGCAAGAACCGTCTGCCGGGCTGGGCCACGGGCAACGAGGAGACCTCGTCCGTCTGGACGGCCCCCGTCTTCGGTAACAACGCGGGTGAGCCCTGCTACAACGCCACCTTCGCGAAAGCCTCCTGCCAGCAGGCCTGGCGCTGGAACCTGGACTATGTCAAGGACCGCCAGGGCAACGTCATGTCGTACTTCTTCAACAAGGAGACGAACCACTACGCCCTGAACGGCAAGACCGACGTCAACGGCACCCCGTACACGGCGGGCGGCTACCTCAAGCGCATCGACTACGGCCAGCGCGAGGCCACCGTCTACTCCGCCAAGGCCCCGGCCCGCGTCGTGTTCACCACGAAGCAGCGGTGCCTGGAGACCGACACCTTCAAGTGTCTCCCGGGCGACTTCAAGACGGCGAACGCCGCCCACTGGCCGGACGTCCCGATGGACCGGTACTGCGCGCCGAGCACCAAGTGCAACGCCACCCAGGTCGCGGCCTCCTTCTGGACCCGTCAGCGGCTGACCGGCGTCACCACGCAGATCCGCAAGGACGCCACGACCTACGACGACGTCGAGGCCTGGACGTTCACCCACCAGTTCACCGACAACGGCGACCAGTCCAAGACCCTGTGGCTGTCCAAGATCGACCACGAGGGCCGCAGGGGCGGCACCGCCAAGGTCCCCTCGGTCGAACTGATGGGAACCCAGCTCAAGAACCGGGTCGACGGCCTGAACGAGAGCATCGATCCCTTCTACCGCTTCCGCCTGTCCACCGTCCTGAGCGAGACCGGCGCCCAGCTGGACGTCAACTACGCCCCGGCGGAGTGCACCAAGGACGCCCTGCCCAAGCCGGGCGAGTCCACCAAGCGCTGCTACCCGGTCGTCTGGTCCCCGCCGGGATTCCTCGACCCGATCACCGACTGGTTCCACAAGTACGTCGTCGCCCGGGTCATCGAGACCGACCGGACCGGCGGCGCCCCGGAACAGGTCACCGAGTACGACTACCAGGGCCCCGCGGGCTGGCGTAAGGCCGAGCCCGACGGCATGACCGAGGACAAGTACCTCACCTGGGGCGGCTGGCAGGGCTACGGCAAGGTCAAGGTGACCACCGGCGGCGCCGCCACCACCAGGACCCGCATCGATTACACGTACCTCCAGGGTCTGGACGGCGACAAGAAGCCGGACGGCACCGCCCGCTCGGTGACGGTCAACGACTCCGAGGGCGGCACATACTCCGACCACAAGGAGTTCAGCGGCCACGAGCTGGAGTCCGCCACCTACGACGGCGACAAGCTCGTCTCCAAGGTCATCAAGACTCCGATGCGGCACTACACCGCGACGGACACCAACACCTGGGGCACCAGCCACGCATCGTTCACCAGGACCGTCAAAACACGCGGCTACACGGTGACCGAGGGCGGCGACGGCCGCCGCGAGACCGAGTCGAACGCGACGTACGACCTGACGAACGGCACCGGCCGGATCCTGGAGGCGGAGGACCTGGGCGACCTGTCGACGACGGCCGACGACACCTGCACCCGCACGTCGTACGCGGACAACGCGGCGGCCAACATCCTCGGCGTGGCGTCCCGGGTCGAGTCCGTCTCGGTCAAGTGCGCCACCGCCCCGGACCGCAGGACGCAGGTGATCTCGGACGAGCGCACCGCGTACGACGGCCTGGCCTTCGGCGCCGCGCCCACCGTGGGCAACGCGACCCAGACCGAGCGCATGACGTCCCACAACGGGACGACGGCCACCTACAAGGTCACCGGCACGACGACGTACGACGCCTTCGGCCGGCCCGCCTCGCAGACCGACGCCCTGGGCGCGGAGACCAAGACGGCGTACACCGACGTCAACGGCCTCATCTCCCAGACCAAGGTCACCAACGCCCTCGGCCACGTCAACACGAGGGACTTCGACCCCGCCTGGGGCCTGTCCACCGGGCAGACCGACCCGAACGGCAAGCGCGGCGACCTCGCGTTCGACCCGCTCGGCCGGCTGGTCTCCGTCTGGCTCCCGGACCGCTCGAAGAGCAAGGGCCAGACGCCGAGCGTCAAGTACAGCTACAACTACCGTCTCGACAAGCCGGTCTTCGTGAAGACCGAGAAGATCGAGATCGACGGCTCCTACGGCGCCGAGTACGAGCTCTACGACAGCCTGTTGCGTCCGCGTCAGAAGCAGACGGAAGGCCCCTCCGGCACCCGCATGGTGGCCGACACCTTCTACACGCCGACCGGCAAGATCGCCAAGGTCAACGCCACGTACAACGCGGCGGGCGCGGCCTCCGGCGAGCTGCTGATCGTCCGCAACGGCGACGTCGGCGCGCAGACCCTCTACGAGTACGACGGTCTGGGCCGCATCACCGCGCAGATCTCCGCCGTGGCCGGCGGCGAGCAGTGGCGCACCACGATCGTCCACGGCGGCGACCGCACCCACGTGGACCCGCCGGTCGGCGGCACACCCACGACGAGGCTGACCGACGGCCAGGGCCGGACCACCGAGGTACGTCACTACAAGGGCGCCTCCCCGGTGCCGAACGGTCCGACCTCCGGCTACGACACCACCAAGTACGCGTACACGCCGACGGGCAAGCTCAAGCAGCTCACCGACCCGGCGAACAACGTGTGGACCTACAAGTACGACCAACTCGACCGGCCGGTCGAGGCGATTGACCCGGACTCGGGCAAGCGCACGACCACCTACGACGCGGCCGACCGACCGACGTCCACCACGGACGCCCGCGGCAAGACGGTCTCGACGGTCTACGACAAGCTCGACCGCGTCCTGACGACGTGGGACGGCCCCGCAAACACCGGGACCAAGCTCACCGAGCAGCGGTACGACAAGGCGGGCTGGCTGGGCAGGCAGTGGGCCTCGCTGCGCTACATCAACGCGACGGAGTACTTCGCCTCGGTCACCCAGGCGATGGACGAGTTCTACCAGCCGCTGAAGACGGCCTACACGGTCCCCGCCTCCTCCGGCGCGGGCCTGTCCGGCACCTACGTCTTCGCCAGCGCCTACAACCGTGACGGCACCAAGCAGAGCGACTCGCTCCCGGCGGCGGGCGGCCTCGACGCCGAGACCCTCGCCTACGGCTACGACGACATCCAGCGCCTGAAGAGCATGACGGGCACGACGTCGTACGTCACCAACGCCATCTGGTCCGGCCGCACCCTCCTGCAGCAGCTGGAGCTGAACAACGGCGGCAAGAAGGTCTGGCAGACCTTCCGGTACGAGACCGGTACGGACCGGCTCATGAGCTCGAAGGTGGACGTCTACGGTTCCACCACGGGTCCGGTGAAGGAGTCGAACTACTCCTACGACCAGATCGGCAACGTCCGGTCCATCGCCGACGTCGCCGGCAGCGGCACGCCCGACCTGCAGTGCTTCGCGTACGACTACCAGGCCCGTATGACGGAGTCCTGGACCCCGGCGACCACCAAGGCCGCGGCCGCCGCGGCCGGCACGGTCGGCAGCCAGGTCCCGGTGTCCGGCTCGGGTCCGGCGGCCTGCAACACGGCCCCCGGCTCCGCCGCGCTGGGCGGCCCGGCTCCGTACTGGAACTCGTACACCTTCGACTCGGTCGGCAACCGTCTCACCGAGACGGCGCACGACACCGGGCTGAACGCCACGAAGGACGTCAAGCGCACCTTCACCTACAAGGCGGGCAGCCACCAGGTCCAGAAGGTCGTGGAGAACACCCCGACCGGTGACCGCCAGTACACCTACGGCTACGACGCGGTGGGCAACACCACCACCCGCACGATCGGAGGCAACACCCAGACCCTGGAGTACAACGCCCTCGGCGACCCGGTCAGGAACAGTCAGCCGGACGACGTCACCACGCCGGACAAGAACGAGGCGTCGGAGACGACGTTCCTCTACGGCCCCGACGGCGGCCGGGTCCAGCGCAAGGACGCCACCGGTACCACCGTGTACCTGCCGGGCATGGAGCTGCGTCTGGACGCGGGGGCGACCACGGCCAAGGCGACGCGCTACTACGCCTTCGCGGGACAGAGCGTCGCGATCCGCACGCCGGACAAGAAGCTGTCGTTCCTGGCCTCCGACCATCACGGCACGGCCGAGATGTCGATCGACGCCACGACGGGTGCGGTCACCCAGCGGCGGATGGACCCGTACGGCAACAGCCGCGGAACCCCCCAGGGCACCTGGAAGGGGGAGAAGGGCTTCGTCGGCGGCACGATCGACGCGTCCACGGGCCTCACGACGATCGGGGCCCGCGAGTACGACCCGTTCCTGGGCAAGTTCATCACCCCGGACCCGGTCGTCGACACGAGTGACGCCCAGCAGCTGAACGCGTACGCCTATGCGCACAACCGCCCGGTCTCCGCGAGCGACCCGAGCGGTCTGTACGACCCGGACGAGCGGGAGTTCTGCCGGGGCAGGGACGACTGCACGGGCGGTAAGTGGACCCCGAAGCCCGACAAGAACGATGACCCGCCGACCACGGAGGCGGAAAACAACCTGCGCAATGCGGAGAGCGAGCACAACCACACCAAGACGAAGATCAAGAACGCCGTCAAGCAGATCACCAAGATCCTCATGGACGAGCTCGGTGTGACGGCGGCCCTGGACTGCTTCTCCAGCGGCGACCTCGGCGCGTGTGGTGAAACGGCGCTCAACATCGCGAGCAGCTTCGCCGGCGGCATCGCAGGCAAGGTCCTCAAGAAGTACGGGTGGCCGACCGAGTGGAAGAAGGCCGGGGCCCTCATCAAGAAGCTGGGCGGGCTCGCGCTCGACCTGGTGAACGGGGTCAAGGACTGGTTCAAGACCTCGGAGAAGGTCGAAAAGGCCAAGGGGGCCCTGGCGGCAGCCAAGGCTCGCTTTGCGGGTTCTGGCGGGAGCTGCCCAACGTCCGCGCCGCACAGCTTCCTGCCCGGCACGGAAGTCCTGCTCAGTGACGGATCGACGAAGAAGATCGAGGATGTCGAGATAGGGGATCGGGTTGCCACCACGGACCTGATCAGCGGCGAGACGGTCACGCGGGAAGTGGTGGCCACGATTGTCACCGAGGATGACAAGAACTTCGTCGACCTGACGGTCAACAGTGGTTCGGGCGACGCGTCACTGGTCTCGACCGTGACCCATCCTTTCTGGGTCGAGGCGGAACAGCGGTTCGTCGACGCCGGCGACCTCCGGCCGAGAATGGTTCTGCGCACTCCTGCAGGTGCCACGGTTGAGCTTTCCGGGATGCGTTTCTTCAATGAAGTGCGTCGAACTCACGATCTCACTATCGACGACATTCACGCCTATTATGTGCTTGCCGGGACTACCCCTCTCCTCGTTCACAACGTCGGGGGTAGGAAGGGTGGATATGGTGATGCATGCAAGCTCTTCTTCCCCGGCGAGTTCTTGGGGGAGTCGATTCCGGCGCGGAATCAGGGTCGATCCTGGACGAAGGAGGAAATCGCTCTAAATAATGCAAATGGAAACACGTATGGTTGTCACACCTGCGGTACTCGCACGTCCGGCTATCCCAATGGGACGTGGGTCAAGGATCATCAGCCTGTCTCCACATTCGTCGACAAGGATGTCGAACAGCATCTGCTCCCCCAGTGTATGGATTGCAGTGGTAAGCAAGGGAGGGCTGCGGCTCAAATGATTAAGGATGGAATTAATCCATACAAGGATTGGTAGCCTCCCTGTGGCGTGCGACTCTTTGTTCAAGTGAGGAGGATGGTGGATGGAAGAATTCCTGGCGAACGTGCCGTGGGGAATCTTGAGACTCGAGCCGGTGGATGGGGTTGCGGACATCCCCGACGCAGATCCGGACGGGCAGCCGGTTTCGGCCAATGAGGCGTGCGTGACCATCACGGTCCTGCATGGAGACTTCGGGGAGGTGTGCGTGCGGATCGGCAACGACGTGACGGTCGAGGGCGAGCAACCTTCGTTCACCGGAGTCATCGAGTGTCCGAGCCGGGTCCTAGTGCTTTCGGACATCGTGGGTGAAATGTCCTACCTGCGATTCCCCGTCGGTGCCGACAATGTGGAGATCGCCGTCTGGCTCGACAAGCCGGTGATGGCGGAGGAGGTGACGATCCGGGTGAGGGAGCTGTGACGTGACCTGGGGTGGGCTCCTGAGGGCCTGCCCCAGGGCGTCCTGCGGCGGGCCCCGGTTTGACCCCTCAGGGCGGGGCCCGTAACCTTGACCGTCGGCGTGTCTACGTGCATGCCATCCACTGAGCACCTCACCCCCCGAACCGCCTCGCGGCGCGGGGGAGGCCGGTCTGCGGGTTCCCGCGGGGCCGGCTGGCTTCAGGGGTTCCCATCGAGTGAGAGAGAGATCCGCGTGTACGCCATCGTGCGCAGCGGTGGTCGCCAGCACAAGGTTGCTGTCGGCGACATCGTTGAGGTTGACAAGATTTCCACTGCCAAGGTTGGCGACACGGTCGAGCTCTCGACCCTGCTCGTTGTCGACGGCGACGCCGTGACCAGCGACCCGTGGGTCCTGGCCGGCATCAAGGTCACGGCCGAGGTCGTGGACCACCACAAGGGCGCCAAGATCGACATCCTGCGCTACAAGAACAAGACCGGCTACCGCCGTCGCCAGGGTCACCGCCAGCAGTACACGGCGATCAAGGTCACCGGTATCCCCGCGGCTGCGAAGTAAGAGGGACTGAGACATGGCACACAAGAAGGGCGCATCGTCCACCCGGAACGGGCGCGACTCCAATGCCCAGCGGCTCGGCGTGAAGCGCTTCGGCGGTCAGGTCGTCTCCGCCGGCGAGATCCTCGTCCGCCAGCGCGGCACCCACTTCCACCCGGGCTCGGGTGTCGGTCGTGGTGGCGACGACACGCTGTTCGCGCTGCAGGCCGGTTCCGTGCAGTTCGGCACGCACCGTGGCCGCAAGGTCGTGAACATCGTTCCGGCCGCCTGATCCAGCTTCGGCTGATCGAGCGTTCGTAACTTCCCGAGGGCGGATCTCAGCTCTTCCCGGCTCAGGCCGGGAAGAGAGGTCCGCCCTCGGCGCGTTGTCCCATGGACACGTTTAATGGGCAGCAAGGCCTGCCACCGGACATTCCGGACTATCACCGCTGTATCTGGAGGAACAACCATGACCACCTTCGTGGACCGCGTCGAGCTGCACGTCGCCGCGGGTAACGGAGGCCACGGCTGCGCCTCCGTTCACCGGGAGAAGTTCAAGCCGCTCGGCGGCCCCGACGGCGGCAACGGAGGCCGTGGCGGCGACGTCATCCTGGTGGTGGAGCAGGCGATCACCACCCTGCTGGACTACCACCACAGCCCCCACCGCAAGGCCACCAACGGCAAGCCCGGCGAGGGCGGCAACCGTTCCGGCAAGGACGGCCAGGACCTGATCCTGCCCGTTCCGGACGGCACCGTCGTCCTCGACAAGCAGGGCAACGTGCTCGCCGACCTCGTCGGCCAGGGCACCACCTACGTGGCCGCCGAGGGCGGCCGGGGCGGCCTCGGCAACGCCGCGCTCGCCTCCGCCCGCCGCAAGGCCCCCGGCTTCGCCCTCCTCGGCGTCCCCGGCACCACCGGCGACATCGTCCTGGAGCTCAAGACCGTCGCGGACGTGGCGCTGGTCGGCTTCCCGAGCGCCGGCAAGTCCTCGCTGATCTCGGTGCTCTCCTCCGCCAAGCCGAAGATCGCGGACTACCCCTTCACCACCCTCGTCCCGAACCTGGGCGTCGTCACCGCCGGCTCGACCGTCTACACGATCGCCGACGTCCCGGGCCTGATCCCCGGCGCCAGCCAGGGCCGGGGCCTCGGCCTGGAGTTCCTGCGCCACGTCGAGCGCTGCTCGGTGCTCGTGCACGTCCTGGACACCGCCACCCTGGAGACCGACCGCGACCCGATCGCCGACCTCGACGTCATCGAGGAGGAGCTCAAGCTCTACGGCGGCGGCCTGGAGAAGCGCCCGCGCCTCGTCGTCCTCAACAAGGTCGACATCCCGGACGGCCAGGAGCTCGCCGACATGGTGCGCCCCGACCTGGAGGCGCGCGGCTACAAGGTCTTCGAGGTCTCCGCGGTCGCCCGTACGGGCCTGAAGGAGCTCTCCTACTTCCTCGCCGAGGTCATCGCCAAGGCCCGCGCCCGCAAGCCGAAGGAGGAGGCGACCCGTATCGTCATCCGCCCGAAGGCCGTGGACGACGCCGGCTTCACCGTCGCCTACGACGAGGCCGAGGACGTGTACGTGGTGCGCGGCGAAAAGCCGGAGCGCTGGGTCCGCCAGACCGACTTCAACAACGACGAGGCCGTCGGCTACCTGGCCGACCGGCTCAACCGCCTCGGTGTCGAGGACGCGCTCAAGAAGGCCGGCGCCCGCGCCGGCGACGGCGTCGCCATCGGCTCCGACGAGAACGCGGTCGTCTTCGACTGGGAGCCGACCATGATGGCCGGTGCTGAGATGCTGGGCCGCCGCGGTGAGGACCACCGCATGGAGGCGCCGCGCCCGGCCACCCAGCGCCGCAAGGAGAAGGAAGCCCGGCGCGGGGACTCGGCGCAGAAGGAGTACGACGAATTCCGGCCGTTCTAGTCTCCTCCCGAGGTAAGCCGTCCCGGAGGGTTTGAAGGCGTCTTTACGCGGGTCGCCTAGGATCCTCCGGGTGAACAGCAGCAACCTCCCCACGGTCTCCGTCGTGGTCATCGCGTACAACGACGCCGGGCTCGTGGGCGAGGCCGTCTCCTCGGCCCTCGCCCAGGGCCCGGTGGTCACCGAGGTCATCGCGGTGAACGACGCCTCGTCCGACGGCACCGCGCGGGTGCTGGACGACCTGGCCTCCGTCCATCCCCGCCTCAAGGTCGTGCACCGGACGGAGAACAGCGGCGGGTGCGGCACCCCCCGCAACGACGGGATCGCGGCGGCGTCCGGCCGGTACGTGCTCTTCCTCGACAGCGACGACATCCTGCCGCCGGGAGCGGCGGACACCCTGGTGCGCACCGCCGAGGAGCACCGCGCCCCGGTCACCGTCGGCGCGGCCGTGCGGCGCGAGCTGCCCCAGCAGCACGACGTGCCGTGGATGCCCGGTCTCCACACCCCGGGCGACGTCATCGAGCGCCCCGCGGACCGGCCCGAGCTCGTCCGCGACACCCTCTGCGTCAACAAGCTCTACGAGCGCGCCTTCCTGGAGGAGCACGGCCTGCGCTTCCCGGACGGCCGCTTCGTCTACGAGGACTTCGTCTTCACGTCCCGCGTGCTCGCCGCGGCCCCCCGCATCGCCGTCACCGGCGACCTCGTCTACGTCTGGCACGTGCGCCGCGGCGCCGCCCAGGTGTCGATCTCCCTGGACCGCAAGGACGTCGGGAACTGGCGCTCGCGCATCGAGGCCCACCGCACGGCCGCCCGGACCCTCGCCGCGGCCTCCCCGGTCCTGGGCAGCGCCTGCCACGTGAAGTTCCTTGAGTACGACCTGTGCATGTACCTGCGCGAGCTGGGCACGGACCCCGACTACCGGGCCGCCTGGTGGACCCTCACCCGCGAGTACCTCGACACCTTCGCCGAGGCGGACATCGAGGCCGCCGCCTCCCATGCCCGCTGGATCGTACGGGTGCTGCGCGCCACCGCGACGCCGCCCGCCGACGTCGAGCGGCTCACCCGCCTCGCGGCGCAGCCGCCGCGCCTGCTGCCCCCGTACGCCGTCGGCGCCTCCGGCGAGCCGGTGTGGAGCGAGGAGCTTCCCGTCCCGCTGGACGGCCTGACGACGCTGCCGGCGGAGGAGCTGCCCGTCGTCGTCGACGCCGAGCCGGCCGGCCGGGGCGCCGTCCGGATCCGTGTGCACGACCTCTACGGGCGCCTCGCCGAGGCCGGTCCGCAGACCGCCCGCCTGAGCTTCATGCCCCGCGCCGGGGGCGAGCCCGTCCTCGCGCGCCCGGTCGAGCTGCTGCCCGAGCGCGGCGGCGGCTGGACGGCCGTGCTGCCGTTCCGTCTCGCTGGCCTGGCCGTCACCGGCCGCCGCCAGGGGCTGCGCAGGATGCAGGCGTGGAACGTCGGGGTGGGCGTGCGGTGCGCCGACGGGAGCTCGGTGTTCACCTCCCTGCGCCCCCGCGGCCGGCTGCTCCGCCGTCGGGCCCTGCCCAGCAGCCGGTACGGTGTTCTGCTGGCGCAGCCCTACCGGACGGGGGCCGGCGCGCTCGCGCTGCGCCTCGCGCCGGGCGCCGAGGGGGCGCTGCACCTCGTACGCAACCGCCTCCACCGGGCCCGGGCGGCCCGGGTGGCCCGGGCGGCGGGCTGAACCCCGGCGCGCCCCGCTGTGCTTTCCCCACCGAAGTCGGACAGGACCAAGGAGATACACATGACGTTTCTGATCACCGGTGGCGCCGGTTACATCGGCGCGCACGTCGTCCGCGCGATGCTGCTCGCGGGGGAGCAGGTCGTCGTCCTCGACGACCTGTCCACGGGCAACGAGGACCGCGTCCCGGAGGGCGTCCCGCTGGTGGTCGGTTCCGTGCTGGACCGGCTGGTGCTGGAGAAGACCCTCCGCGAGCACAGGATCACGGGCGTGGTGCACCTGGCGGGCAAGAAGCAGGTCGGCGAGTCCGTCGAGAAGCCGCTGTACTACTACCACGAGAACGTCCAGGGCCTCACGGTCCTGCTGCAGGCCGTGGCCGAGGCGGGCGTGCGCAACTTCCTCTTCTCCTCCTCCGCCTCCGTGTACGGCATGCCCGACGTGGACCTGGTCACCGAGGACACCCCGTGCGCGCCGCTGAGCCCGTACGGCGAGACCAAGCTGGCCGGGGAGTGGCTGGTCCGCGCCGCGGGCAGGGCGCACGGCATCTCCACCGCCTGCCTGCGCTACTTCAACGTGGCGGGCGCCGCGTCCCCGGAGCTCGCGGACACCGGTGTCTTCAACCTGGTGCCGATGGTCTTCGAGCGGTACGACGCCGGCGAGGGCGCCAAGATCTTCGGTGACGACTACCCGACGCCGGACGGCACCTGCATCCGCGACTACATCCACGTCGAGGACCTGGCGGAGGCCCACGTGGCGGCCGCCCGCAAGCTGGCCGAGTGGGCCGCGGCCGAGGACTACAAGGACCTCACCGTCAACATCGGGCGCGGCGAGGGCGTCTCGGTCGCCGAGATGGTCGAGCTGCTGAACAAGGGCACCGGGCACGACCGCGCCCCGGTGATCAGCCCGCGCCGCCCCGGCGACCCGGCGAAGGTGGTGGCCTCCGCCGACAGGATCAACGCCGTCCTCGGCTGGAAGGCCCGCCACGACGTCAGCGAGATGGTCACCTCCGCCTGGGCCGGCTGGGAGGCCAACAAGGTCGCCCGCAAGGACGCGCACCGCGACGTGCACAAGGCCTGACGGGCACCGCCCCGGCCGTACGACGAAGCCGCCCGCCCCGGAGGTGTCCGGGAGGGGCGGCTTCGCCGTGTCACGTGCGGTGTTCGCTCAGCGCTCCAGGAAGGAGAACAGCTCCTCCCACCGGTCGGTGATCTCGGTGCTGGAGTAGCGCTTCACCGAACGGAAGGCGTTGTCCCCGAGCCGGTCGCGCAGCTCGCGGTCGGACATCAGCGCGTGCAGGTGTCCGGCGAGCTCCATCGTGTTGCCCAGCCGGGCCAGCAGACCGTCCTCGCCGTGCTCGACGATCTCCCGTACGCCCGGCGCGCAGTCGAAGGCGACCGGAGCCACACCCGCCGCCATCGCCTCCAGCAGGGTGATCGGGAAGCCCTCGGCGCGCGAGGCCTGCGCGAACACCGAGGCCTCGCGCAGCGCCCCGAGCACGTCGTCGGTGCTGCCCATCCACTCGACACTGTCGTCGAGGCCGAGCGTGGTGCAGTGCGCCCGCAGCGCCGCCTCCTCCACGCCCGCGCCGTAGATCCGCAGGACCCAGTCGGGGTGCTGCGGGGCGGCGTCCGCCCACGCGTCGAGCAGCAGGTCGACGCCCTTCTCGAAGGCGAGGCGGCCGACGCTGGCCACGACCTTCCCGGTGCGCGGAGCGGGGGTGGCGGGCATGAAGGGGATCGGGTTCGGCATGCTGCCGACGTTCTCCATGCCGGCCCGGATCCACAGGTCCGCGTCCTCGGGGGTGAGCACCAGCAGCCGGTCGACCTCCGGGTAGTACCGCCGGACCCGCTCGGCGCGGGTGGACTTCTGGCTGGCCTCGAACGACTCGTGGCTCATGCCGATGACGGACAGCCCCTTGGTGTCGGCGAGCGCCACCCACTCCATGGCCCAGACCTGGGTGACGATGACGACCCCGCCCGGGCGGGCCCCGCGCAGCAGCTCGCTCAGCCGGTCCGCCTTGACCTGCATCTGCGCCCGTCGGGCCGCCTGGCGGCGCCGCTCGGGCGCGTTCAGGCGGCCCTTGATGCCGCGCAGCCGGCGCGCCGACGGCGGGTGGGCCTCGTACAGCGTGGTCGTCGCGTAGGGCAGGTCCTGCGGCAGCTTCTGCCGGATCTCCTCGGCGACGGGCGTGATGCCGACGATGTGCACCCGGTGCCCGCGGTCGGTGAACTGCCGGGCCATCTGGTGCGACCAGGTGGTCACGCCGCCGATCTCGTCGACGCTGTTGGAGACGATGAAGATGTCCCGGCTCACTTGCCGCTCCTGGTGAAGAACTTCTCGACGATCTGGCGGGCCGCGTCCCCGCGGTCGTACTCGCCGAACTCGGTGAGGAAACGCTGCCGCGCCTCCGCGTACTTGGCGTCCGCCTCCTCGAAGGCCGCCAGCGCCTGCAGGAGTTCGTCGGCGGTCGCCACCACCGGACCCGGAGCCTTCTCCTTCAGGTCGAAGTACGTGCCGCGGATGTCGGTGGCGTACTCCTCGTAGTCGTACGCGAAGAACACCATCGGCCGGTCCAGGACCGCGTAGTCGAACATCACGGACGAGTAGTCGGTGATCAGTCCGTCGGCGAGGGCCAGCAGCGGGGTGATGTCGTGGTGCCGCGAGACGTCGACGACCCGGCCGGCCACCGACGGCGGCAGCGAGACGCTGTTGAGGTAGTGGGTGCGCACCAGCAGCGTGAAGCGGTCGCCGAGCCGGTCCGCGAACTCCTCCACGTCGAAGGGGAAGGTGAAGCCCTCCACCGTGCCGTCCGCGCCCGCCCGGAAGGTCGGCGCGTACAGCAGCACCTTCTTGTCCGGGTCGATGCCCAGTTCCGCGGCGAGGGCGCCGCGTACCCGCTCGCCGCTGTCCGCCTCGGCCCGGTGCGCCTCGACGAGGGCGTCGTTGCGCGGATAGCCCGTGCGCAGCAGGACCTCGTCGCGCAGCCGGAAGCCCTTGGCGAGGGTGCGGACGTCGTGCTCGGAGCGGATCAGGAAGTGGTCGAAGCGGTCGACCGCCGCCTGGAAGCGGTCCTGCCCGGCCCGGCCCTGCGCCTTGGTGCGGGGCTCGTGGAAGCCCATCCGCTTGAGCGCGGAGCCGTGCCAGGTCTGGATGTACGTGGTGCCCGGCCGCTTGGCGAGGGCCAGTGGGAAGCCCTGGTTGTCGACCCAGAACTCGGCCTGGGCCAGGGCGCGCAGGTACTGCCAGCTCCAGCGCTTGACCAGGGTGGCCTCCTTGGGGAAGCCGGTGGGCCTGGCGCCCGCGTACGACCAGATCGCCTCGAAGGGCGCGCCCTGGCGGACCATCTCCTCGTAGACGGCCTTCGGGCTGTCGCTGTACTGCTTGCCCATGTGGCTCTCGAAGACGACCGTGCCCTTCTTGATCGGCAGCTTCGAGAAGACCTCGTGGTAGATCCGCACCTTCTGCTCGCCGGAGCCCAGGTTGCGCCGGGCCCGCAGCGCCTTGCGCAGACCCCGCTTGACCACGCCGGCCGCCTTGCCCTGCATGGCGTTGTTGATCAGCGACTGGGTGCGGACGGCCGCGGCGCCCTCGGCGGTCAGGACGTAGGAGAGGTTGCCCTTCTTGGTCATCTCCGCCGTGAAGCGGTCGGAGACCAGACGGGTCAGCCGCGGCCGGACGCGCAGCCGGGCCGCCGAGTCCAGGTCGAGGCCGCCGACCGAGACGCGGGTGATGATCTTCTCGCCGCCGGCGGTCAGTCTGAGGCGGACGTCCCAGACGGCGTCGATGATGCCGAGGGGCCGGACGGTGCCCCCGATGTCGGCGGTGGTGCGCCACTCGATCGTGTCACCGGCGTGGCGCACGCTCGCCACGGGGAAGCTGAAGGAACGCACGCCGACCTGGCGGCGGGCCCGGAGCTCCAGCGTGGCCTTCAGTTCGGCGTCGTCGGCGATGCGGCCCAGCGGGTTCACGACGGTGCCGGACAGCGTGACGGTGCCGCGGCTGTCGTCCTCGTAGGAGGTGAGGCGGTTGCCCAGGGTGAGGGAGGGGAGCGGGGTGGTGTGGAAGCCCAGCTCGGTCACGTCCAGTATCCGCCGGGCCTCGGCGGCGTCGGGGCCGTCGATGTGCTGCGCGCACCAGTAGACGCGGCCGTCGCGCTCGGCGAGCGGGGAGGTCAGCCGGCCCTTGTTGATCATGGCGTCGGCGGCCGGGAGCAGGTTATCCCAGTCCTCCTTGCCCAGCAGGTACGCGCAGATCGCCTGGAGGTGGGTGACGTGCTCGTACGCCTCCGGGTCGATGCCGGCGAGGTAGCCGTTGGCGAGGCCCGCGAACTCCTGGCGGTACTCGTCGCTCAGCAGCGGCAGGTCACGCAGGTGCAGGACCAGGTCGTGCTTGAGGAACTTGGCGTCCTTCGCGGACTTGATGTCCGTGTGGCCCTTGGCCGCGAGCAGCTCGTCGACGCGTCGGTGGATCTCCATCCGGTGGACGAAGTTCGCGATCTCGTGGCGCCGGTTGCTGATCGACTTGGCCGCGGCCTTCTCGACCACGTTCCAGAAGTAGACGTGGTTGGGGATCAGCGTGATGCGCCGGGCCGCCACGTACGCCTGCGCCGAGAACAGCAGGTCCTCGTAGTGGATGCCGACGGGGAACTCCAGGCCCTGCTCCAGCAGGAACGCGCGCCGGTAGCACTTGTTCGTGGAGAGGGTGTCGTAGACCAGCAGGTCCGGGAACTCGGTGATCGACTCCAGGGTGCGCGTGCGCGAGTAGATCCAGGGGTACCACTCGGTGGTCTTGCCCCACCGGTTGTCGAGGTGCACGCGGACGCACATGCCCGAGACCAGGTCGGAGCCGGTCCGCTCGGCGGCGGCCAGCATGTTCCGGCAGGCGTTGCGCTCCAGCACGTCGTCGCTGTCCAGGAACATCACGTACGTTCCGGTCGCCTGCTGGATGCCGTGGTTGCGCGGCGCGCCGCAGCCGCCGCTGTTCTGCGGCAGCTGGAAGGCACGCACCCTCCCCGGGTGCGCGGACTCGAGTTCCTGGGCGACCGCGAAGGAGCGGTCCTGGCTGCAGTCGTCGACGATCACGACCTCGACGCCCTGAAGCGTCTGGTCGAGAACCGACTGGACTGCTGTCGACAGACGCTCTGCGTCGTTGTAGACGATGACGACCACGGAGACGTCGGGCACGTGCACCTCGATCCCTTCGTTTCGTTCCGCTCATTCCGCTTATCCCGTCAAAGCTACCGTGTGCCGCCCTCGGCTCAGGCAGGGCGACCCTCCCGGCGGCTCCTCTCCGTGCATACTTCTAAGGAAGAGGTGAGAGGCGGGTCCGGTCGCCGACAATCACCCGTTCGGATCCAGCAGGAAGTGTTCATGACCAAGCTGTCCGTAGTTGTCCCCTGCTACAACGAAGAAGCCGCCATCGACCGGTTCGACCTGGAGATCCGCAAGGTCCTGGACGCCCTCCCCGTCGAGTACGAGGTCTGCTACGTCGACGACGGAAGCCGCGACGGGACCCTCGACAAGCTCCGGAAGATCGCAGCGGAACACGGCGAACAGACCCGCTATATCTCCTTCAGCCGCAACTTCGGCAAGGAGGCCGGCATGCTCGCCGGTCTGCGTGAGGCCGCCGGCGACGCCGTCGTGATCATGGATGCCGACCTGCAGCACCCGCCGGAGCTCATCGCGACCATGCTGGAGCACTACCGGCAGGGCCACGACCAGATCATCGCCCGCCGTACGCGCGAGGGCGACAAGAAGGTGCGCTCCGCGCTCAGCCGCCTCTACTACCGGGGCGTCAACCGCTGGGTCGACGTGGAACTCGCCGACGGAGTCGGCGACTTCCGGATGCTGTCCCGCCCGGCCGTGGACGCCCTGCTGTCCCTGCCGGAGTACAACCGCTTCTCCAAGGGCCTGTTCTCCTGGATCGGCTTCGACACCGTCCACTTCGACTACCGCAACGCCCAGCGCGAGGCCGGCGAGACCAAGTGGAAGTTCGCCTCCCTGCTCAACTACGGCATGGACGGCCTGATCTCCTTCAACAACCGGCCGCTGCGGATCGGCATCTGGTTCGGCGTGTCGCTGGTCGCCCTGACCGGGCTGTACGCGCTGTGGATCATCGTCATGGCGATCACCAACGGCGTGGACTCCCCGGGCTACGTCACCCTTGTGGCCATCATCACAGGCCTGGGCGGCGTCCAGCTGATCATGCTGGGCCTCGTCGGCGAGTACATCGGGCGCATCTACTACGAGACCAAGCGCCGGCCGCACTTCCTGGTGAAGGAGTCGCACGGCGCCGGAACCCTGCCGAGGACCGCGGGCACCACCCCGGCCGCGGAGCCGACGATCGTGGAGCGCAGCGCCCGATGACCCGCACGGAACAGCTCGGCCAGGTATTCCGTTTCGCCCTCGTGGGCGGGGTCAACACCGGCACCTTCTTCGGTATCTACCTCCTCCTGCACCCGTGGATGCCGTACTTCGCCGCCTACTCGCTCGCCTTCGGGCTGGCCATGGTCGGCTCCTTCTTCATGAACACCTACTTCACCTACCGGACCCGGCCGACCTGGAAGAAGTTCCTGCTCTTCCCACTGACGAACGTGACCAACTACGTCATCCAGTCCGTCGGCCTGTACGCCCTGGTGACCTGGGCCGGGATGGACACCCGGATCGCCCCGCTGGTCGCGGCGATCGTGGCCATCCCGTTCACCTTCCTGCTGTCCCGCAAGATCCTGGTGCCCGGCGCCGCCCGGGCCGCCGAGGGGGACGAGCGCCAGGGGCGGGCCAGGACCTCGTCCACGGTCTGAAACCCCTGAGCGGCTCCGGTCCGCCACCCCGTAGATTGAGGTGGCAGGCATCGAAGGCAAGGGGCAAGGGGAAAGAACGTGTCAGCGGCTAGGCAAGGTGTCGTGGACGCCCGCAGGATCGTGGTCAAGGTCGGCTCCTCCTCCCTGACCACCGCGGCCGGCGGACTCGACGCCGACCGGGTGGACGCGCTCGTCGACGTCCTGGCCAAGGCCCGCAGCGGCGGTGAGAAGGAGATCGTCCTGGTGTCCAGCGGAGCCATCGCCGCCGGGCTCTCCCCGCTGGGCCTGCGCCGGCGTCCCAAGGACCTGGCCCGCCAGCAGGCCGCCGCCAGCGTCGGGCAGGGCCTGCTCGTCGCCCGCTACACCGCCTCCTTCGCGCGGTACGGCCTGCGCGTCGGCCAGGTGCTGCTCACCACCGACGACACCAGCCGCCGCGCCCACTACCGCAACGCGTACCGCACCCTCGACCAGCTGCTGGCCATGGGCGCCCTCCCGGTCGTAAACGAGAACGACACCGTCGCCACGGACGAGATCCGCTTCGGGGACAACGACCGGCTCGCTGCCCTCGTCGCCCACCTCGTCCGCGCGGACCTCCTCGTCCTGCTCTCCGACGTCGACGGCCTCTACGACGGCGACCCGTCCCTGCCCGGCACCACCCGCATCGAGGAGGTCCGCGGCCCCCAGGACATCGCGCACGTTTCCATCGGCAGCGCGGGCAAGGCGGGCGTGGGCACCGGCGGCATGGTCACCAAGGTCGAGGCGGCCCGGATCGCGGCAGCCGCCGGGATCCCGGTGGTGCTCACCTCCGCCAGCCAGGCCGCCGACGCCCTGGCGGGCCGGGGGACCGGCACCTTCTTCCACGCCACCGGGCGCCGCTCCGCCGACCGGCTGCTCTGGCTCCAGCACGCCTCGACCCCCCAGGGCCACCTGGTCCTCGACGACGGGGCGGTCAGGGCGGTCACCCAGCGCGGCAGCTCGCTGCTGCCCGCCGGCATCGCGGCCGTCGAGGGGGACTTCGTGGCCGGGGACCCGGTGGAGCTGCGTTCTGCCGACGGCCGCGCCGTGGCCCGGGGCCTCGTCAACTTCGACGCCAAGGAGCTCCCGCAGCTCCTGGGCCGCTCCACTCGCGAGCTCGCACGGGAACTCGGACCTGCGTACGAGCGGGAGGTCGTCCACCGTGACGATCTGGTCCTGCTCCAGGGCTGAGGTTCGGCAAAACCGCAGCGCGACCGCCCGGGGACTGGTCAACTGTGATGGGCGGAGCAGGCGGACACGCGTAGCGGAGACAGGAGACGGCTGGTGAGACGAGCACTGACCAGCGTCGGCACGGGGGACGGTGACGGCGGCGGCCACGAGCACGAACAGGACCAGGGATCGCGCCTGTGGCATGTGACCCTGAGCGTCTCCGGCAAGCCGGCCCCGCTGTCCGAGGTCCGGCGGGGACTGGAGCAACTGGCCCATGACCACCCGTTCCTCCTGACCAGCCGGTACGCCGACGACCACGCGGAGATCCGCTACTGGGAAGAGGCCCGTGACCTCCACGACGCGGCGGCCGTCGCCCTGCGCCTGTGGGGCGAGCACCGCTCCTCGGCGCAGCTGCCGCCGTGGGAGATCGTCGGCCTGGAGGTCATCGACCGGCCCACCTACCACCTGCGCGTCGCGGAGGGCTACGGCCCGCCCCCGGCCCATCCGGTGGGCGTCCACCCGTACTGACCTCGAAGCCCCGGCTCTTCCGGCCCCGCCGGCGTTCGAGGAGCGCGGTCCGGGGCGGAGCCGGGGCTCCTCCGGCCCGCCCGCGTAAGAGGCGCGGGGTCCGGGGCGGAGCCCGGCCTCTGCCGGCCCCGCCGGCGTGTGAGGCAGGGGGCCGGGCAGAGCCCGGGAAACGGAGAAAGGGCGGGGCGGGGGGACGGCTCCGCGCAGCGGCACCCCCCGAGGCCCCGTCTCGCGGGATGGAACCCCGTCGGCGGGGTACCGGCGTGGGCTTACCCTGGCCGCATGACCTCGCTCGACGACGCCACCGTCACCTCGCCCGTCCTCGCCACCGCGCACCGCGCCCGGACCGCCGCCGCGGCCATCGCCCCACTCCCGCGGTCCGCCAAGGACACGGCCCTGCTGGCGATCGCGGACGCGCTGGAGGCCCGTACCGCCGAGATCATCGCGGCCAATGCCGTGGACACGGACAAGGCCCGCGCCGCCGGCACGAGCGAGACCGTCATCGACCGCCTCACCCTCACCCCGGAGCGGATCGCCGCCATCGCCTCCGACGTACGGGACGTCGCCGCCCTCCCCGACCCCGTCGGCGAGGTCGTCCGCGGCAGCACCCTGCCCAACGGCATCGACCTGCGGCAGATCCGCGTCCCCCTCGGGGTCGTCGGCATCATCTACGAGGCCCGCCCCAACGTCACCGTCGACGCCGCGGCGCTCTGCCTCAAGTCCGGCAACGCCGTCCTCCTGCGCGGCAGCTCCTCCGCCTACGCCTCCAACACCGCCCTCGTCGCCATCCTCCGCGACGCCGCCCTGAGCACCGGTCTGCCCGCCGACGCGATCCAGCTCGTCCCCGGCGAGTCCCGCGACTCCGTCCGCGAGCTGATGCGCGCCCGCGGCCTCGTCGACGTACTCATCCCGCGCGGCGGCGCCTCCCTCATCAGGACCGTCGTCGAGGAGTCCACCGTCCCGGTCATCGAAACCGGTACCGGCAACTGCCACGTCTACGTGGACGCCCAGGCCGACCTCGACATGGCCGTGGACATCCTCATCAACTCCAAGGCCCAGCGGCCCTCCGTCTGCAACGCCGCCGAGACCCTCCTGGTCCACCGCGAGATCGCCGACGCCTTCCTGCCGCGCGCCCTCGACGCGCTCGCCGACGCCGGCGTCACCGTCCACGGAGACCCTGCCGTCCTCGCCGCCGCCGAGGGCACCAAGGCCAACGCCCTCCCCGCCACCGACGAGGACTGGGCCGCCGAGTACCTCTCCTACGACATCGCCGCGGCCGTCGTGGACTCCCTCGACGACGCCGTCACCCACATCCGCCGCTGGACCTCCGGCCACACCGAGGCGATCGTCACCACATCGCAGGCCGCCGCGCGCCGCTTCACCCAGCTGGTCGACTCCACCACCGTCGCCGTGAATGCATCCACTCGGTTCACCGACGGTGGCCAGTTCGGTTTCGGTGCCGAGATCGGCATCTCCACGCAGAAGCTGCACGCCCGGGGCCCGATGGGGCTTCCCGAGCTCACCTCCACCAAGTACATCGTCACCGGCGACGGTCACGTTCGGTAGTCCCGCCACCAACCCCGGGTGGCCGGAATTCGGCGTACACCCTGCCCAACGGTGCCCCCCGGGTCTACGCTGTTCCCGTGCCGGACGACGTGGGGGGCAAGCCGTTCCCGGACGACGGGACCCCCGAAGACGATGCAGACGACCGCGGAGGCGCGGAAGAGTACTTCGCCTCCGTGGTGTTCGACGAGGACTTCGTCCGGAACGCCGAGATGCACGAACCGAGCGCCGCCGAGCGCCAGCGGGCGGCCGACCGGGCGCGCGCGGAGGCGGAAGCCGCCCGTGCCGTCGCCGGCGGCTGGACGGGCGACGACGACCACGACGGCTACGGCTATGGCCACCCCGACGGGTACGACGCCGACGCGTACGCCTGGGAGCGCGGCGGCGACCACGAGCGGGGCCACGGCCACCCCGACGGCCCATACGGAGCCTACGGCGGCAGCCTGCGCCCCTACCGGGGCCGCGCACCATGGCTGCGCCCCGTCGCCTGGGTGCTCGCCTTCGTAATGGGCCTCGGCATGGTCGCGCTCGCCTTCAGCGCCGTCTACCGCAGTGCCTCGGGCGAAGCGGACCCCGCTCCGGCGCCCGCCAGCACCCCCAGGCGTGAAGTCACCGGCGTCGGCGCGTTTACGTACCCCTCAGTACGCCAACCCTGAAAGTACGACCCCACTCGCGTTCGCCGGAGCTGGGGGCTTCTCTGAAGCGGGGACAGCGGGGAGAAGCGATGGCCGTGCCAGGAGATCCACCCAACGGCGCCCCCGACGGCACCGGCGGGGGCGACGACGACTTCCGGTCGGACGACTTCCGGTCGGACGAGTACCGATCCGTGGTGTTCGACGAGCACTTCGTCCGTGCCGCCCGGCTCCAGGAGTACTCCGCCGAGGAACGCATGGGCGAGCACGCCCGGGCCGTCCGCAGCCGGTCCATCTGGTCCAGCGGCTCCGCGCCCCGGACCAGCACCCCCGGCCGGGGCGCGCGGCAGGGCATGCTGCTCGTGCTGCTCATCGCCACGGCCTTCGCCGTCGCCGTCTACCTGGGGCTGCGCAACCCGTACGTGCCCCCGCCCGGCGGGCCCGCCCAGGCGCTCACCAGCACCGTGGTGCCGCTCGCGCCGGCCGACGCCGTGCCCGGCGGGTTGCCGCCCGAGCTGTTCGCGAAGAGCCCCGCCGCCGACTACCGGGTCGGCGCGGCCGGCATCACCCTGCCCGCGGTGCGCCGCACGCACCACTTCACCGACGTCCAGGTCGTCACCGCCCTGTCCGTCGCCAAGGACTACCTGGTGCAGTCCTCGCTGGACCCCGACGTCCTGGCCGGATCCGTCACCCGGCCCGTGCGCGTGCTGCTCGACCCCGACCAGCTGGCGCAGTTCGACCGCAGCATGACCTCGCCCTCCGGCGACGGCCGGCACGCGGTCACCGGCTGGCTCGTCCGCTTCGATCCCGCCACCGCCGTGATGGCCGACTCCCGGGTCCGGGTGAGCGGCACCCTCGCCTTCGAGGAGGTGGCCCAGGACGTCCTGGAGGTCACCACCGATCACACCTTCGTGTACGCCGTACGGCCGGCCACCGGGGCCACGTCGGCGGCCGACGGGGCGTCGCTCTTCACCGTCCGGCGCGAGCTGCGGATGCGCTTCGACCGCGACGACCTGAGCGCCCGCCGGCTGGAGCTGGTATCGGCCTACGTGATGGCCGGACCGCAGGACTGCTCCGCCGACCCGGCCGGGGGCTTCCGCCCGCTCCTGGCCGGGGCCGGCCCCACCACCGTGGGACCGGCCGCGAGCGACCCGTACGCCAGCGGCCATCCCCGCCGCTCGGCCGGGCTGTGCGGCGTACTGGCCCCCTCCGCGACCCCGGGCGCCCCGGTCAGCCCCGCCCCGTAGCACCCCCCGTAGCACCGTCCTTGCCCTCGGAGGCCGTGTCCGTACCGGAGCCGCCTGCGGCGCCGGTGAACTTGTCACGGAGCCTGCCGCCCATGTCGGCCGCCCCGCCCGCGATGTCGCCCACCAGCTTGAACAGCGGGTCCTTGCTGGTGCGCACCGAGTCCGCGTAGTGCGCGGCCGACTCGCGGAAGGAGTCCGTGACCGAGGCGTCCTTGTCCTCCTCGCGCCGCGGATAGTGGCCGTCCATGATCCGCTGGTAGTCCCGGCTCTGCGACCACTTCCTCAGCTCGGCCGCCCGGACCGTGGTGAACGGGTGCGTGCGCGGCAGCATGTTGAGGATCTTCAGGACGGAATCCCGCAGGTCGCCGCCCTTCTCGTACTCGTCGGCCTGCTCCAGGAAGGCGTCCACGTTCATCTCGTGGAGGTGGTTGCCGCCCGCCAGCTTCATCAGGCCGCGCATCGAGGCGGTCACGTCCTGCCCCACCAGCAACCCGGCCCGGTCGGCCGAGAGCTCCGACTTGCGGAACCATTCCCGCAGCGCGGTCACGAGCGTCATGATCGCCACGTTGCCCAGCGGGATCCATGCGACCTTGAGCGCCAGGTTCGTCAGGAACAGCAGGATCGTGCGGTACACCGAGTGCCCCGACAGCGCGTGACCCACCTCGTGGCCGACCACCGCCCGCATCTCCTCCTCGTCGAGCAGCTCGACGAGGCTCGTGGTCACCACGATGATCGGCTCGTCCAGCCCGATGCACATGGCATTGGGATGCGGGTCCTGCTGCACGTACATCTGCGGGACCTTCTCCAGGTCCAGGATGTGACACGCGTCGCGGAGCATCGCGTGCAGGTGCGGGAACTGGGTCTCGCCCACCCGCACCGAGTCCGACAGGAACAGCAGCCGCAGGCTCCGCTCCGGGAGCAGCCCGCTGAGGGTCTTGAAGACCGTGTCGAAGCCGGTCAGCCTGCGCAGCGCCACCAGCGCCGAACGGTCCGCCGGGTGCTCGTACGCCCGCGAGGAGATACCGGGGAACCTCCTGCGGTCCCGCGCCGGTACCTTCTCGAAACCCGTCTCCGTCATTGCGCCCTCCCCTGGTCGACCTGCCGCACCATGCGTCTATCCTCTCCAACGCCTGAGTCGGCGCGAGCGTGCCCCGGGCACCCGCATACGATGTGAGCGAAGTCTCCGCCCGCTCCCCGACTCGATAGGTACCTGCCTGATGAGCCTCTCCTCCACCGCCCACAACCTGGTCGTCCTCGCCTCGGAGGGGGCCGAGCAGCACGGCGGTAACCACGACAGCCTCAACCCCTACGTGACCGGCGGCGCCGCCTTCGTCATCCTGATGCTGATGCTCTGGGTCACCACGCGCCTGAACCGCGACCGCTAGGGCGTGTTTCGAAAGTCCCGCCTGCCCCGCGACGCCTGGTACGCACGCTCGCCGCGTTGTCGGGATCGTCCAAGTACGCCCAGTACGAGGA